>JABFSV010000534.1 GCA_013140405.1 Methyloglobulus sp.
GCCAGTACATGAACACATGGCATCGTCTATAGTGCGCTCGTTAACCTATATCTTACGAAACAACAACCCTTGTTCCCCCAATGCGTCGAGGATGATAGTTTGCACTCCTATCAATCAATTGCATGAGTTAGGGGCGTTACTCGCAGGCATCATCGCCGAGCTTAAAGGCTGGAAAGTCACTTATCTTGGCGCAAACTTGCCAGCGGAAGAAATCGCTGCTGCGGTTAAATTTACCGATGCCAAAGCCGTAACAATTAGCATTAGCTTTAAGACCGACGACCATGTGATTTCAAAAGAAATACGGCGCTTAAGGAAGTTGATTGGTAACGACGTAGCGTTAATCGTGGGTGGAAGGGCTGCCTTTCATTACGAAGGTGTTTTGGACGAAGTGGGTGTGCTAAAGATTAAAAATTATGACCATTTCAGACAGATCCTCCATGATCTGGACGAACAGAAAACCATGACACCTCTTAACCAAAACCTTGCAAGCTAAATCTTTCGGGTATCCGTTAAGTTAAACTGAGGTTTTTACCCGTGCCAAGTCCTTATTTCGCCCGTGTCCACATGTACAAAATTTGACCTTGGGTAATAACCAACACCACCACGTTGCAAAGTGAGCGCCGCATTCCTGATCGCTTTAGCGCTAACGCCCTCCATTCGAATATCAACCGCCTTCCCTTCCATGTGCAAGCTGTGTTTAGCGACACCTCGGCTATGCCTACGCAAACTGGCATTAGTGCCAGGAGACCGATAACCGGATACGATCTGGAAAGGTTTGTTTGTACCCAGCAACAACTTGACAGCATGCAATTGATCCAACAAAGCCGGATCAACAGAATGCACCGCATCGTTATGGTAGTCCCTCAAAAAATAGCTGACCTCTTCCAAAGCGCCGTGAATATAGCGACCTTGCTCAAAATAAGTCAACTTCAAGGAATCGCCGGTATGGTGATGCTCTAACGAAAGGGTTTTGTGGGAAGTAAAGCCTGAGAAAGCTGCCTGTACGATTTGGGGAGAACCCATCGCCAGCAACGAACCACAAGCCATACCTTTAAGAAAGCATCTTCTCGACAAAATATTTGTACCGTTTACAACGGTCAGATCTTGCAGTGCAGGTTCATTCATAAACGCAATGTTTCCTAGCCTTATTTATCTAACAAGGGGTGATTGTGATTGCCAATCCTTAAATGTTCCTTAAACACCCTCCGTACCTGCTGTGTATTTTGCACTATAGAAAGCCATTTTGATCACTCTCCCGGCCTCAAAAAAATAATGTAACAACATGATTATTAATAGTAATTAATGGCTTTCATTACGACCAGTTCCACACCTTAAAATACCCTGACAAAAATACGGAAATAAAGCTGTCAAGCCAATACCGGAAACAACCCTTTCAAGCCACCTGCAATAAATTCGACAGCAAGCGCCAACAAAATCAAACCCATCAGTCGGATCACGATATTGATTCCAGTCTGGCTCAAGCGTTGGGTTAACCACGGAGTGGCAAGTAACACGCACCATAAAATGACAGTCACGGCAACAATATCCAGGCTTATCAATAAGTAATGATGAATACCGCTGCCTTTTTGGGCATAAAGTATGACTGTACTAATTGCGCCTGGCCCCGCCAACAAAGGAATTGATAACGGCACTACTGCCGTTTCCCTGGTTTCGCCCTCTATGGCTTCGTCCTTGTTCCGCACAGTTTCACTGATCTTGCCTTGCAACATCGAAAACGACATCAACATCAGCAGGATTCCGCCGCTCACCCGAAACGAGTTGATGCTAATCCCAAAAAAAATTAACACCTGATGCCCCATATAAAGCGCCACCAGTAACACAGTGGTAACAGACAACACAACCGTCCTGGCTATTGCTTTAAGCTCAGAGGCTTTATCACGCGCCGTCATGGAAACGATGATCGGCATCGCCGCCAACGGATCGACCACAGCCAATAAGGCGATAAATATTTTTAGATAATCAGTATATTCAAGCATAATGCGGACATCCTAAATCCTAATTGATACGACTAGGACAGTAATCGACGGACATTAATTTCAAATAAAACCTCTTAAGAACACAACCACTAAGTCAGACCTAGCTTTATGACCGATAAGCCAACACAATTACCCTTATTAGGCTGGCGCGAATGGGTGGCCTTGCCTGAATTCGACATTGCCCAGATCAAGACCAAAATTGATACGGGCGCGCGCTCATCCGCCTTACATGCAGAAACGCTGGAACCTTACACGAAAGGTGGCGAAAACTGGTTGATGTTCACCGTACAGCCCAAACAAAAACAAAGTGACCTACTTATTGAATGCCACGCCCCCATCAAAGACCGCCGAATGGTTTCCGATTCTGGAGGACACAAACAACGCCGTTATGTCATAGAAACCCAACTACTGTTCGGGCATCACCTTATTAAAGCTGAAATAACGCTCACTAACCGGGATTCCATGCGGTTTCGTATGTTGTTAGGCCGAACTGCCATGAACAAGCATTTCTTTATCGATCCTAATGCTTCATATTTGCAAGGAAAACCCGATGCGTTTAATTACAAAAATTTGCTTGAATGCGGAAGATAAACAAACTGGATTATCATCAATTCCTGCATTTTTAGCCAACTTTAACGTCCAATACAGCAACGATAAGAAATGTATATTTCATTGAATCAAGCCCAATTTGTTAACGCTCTCGAAAAAGGTTTTGGTAGGGCATATCAACATATTGAGCAAAATGGAGATGAACTAATTCACGATCAACTTCCACATGCTTGCTTAATAAATCAATCCTATGGCAGTCAATGTGAGGATAGTAGGGAATTGGCAAAAATAGCCTTGAGTTCTTAATTATTAGCGTTCAATCACCTAAGAGGGCTTTCGCCAACCAGTTGTTCAGCCCGATAATGCCCTTGCTGATTGTGACCCAATGTTTCGGCTAACCAGGGCAGCACCTGTTGCATCTCAGCAAGCAATGTCCAAGGTGGATTGATGACAATCATGCCGCTTGCCGTCATGCCGTACTCGTCGCTATCGGGCTGGATGCCCAGCTCAAATAACTGGATGTTTTTAATGCCACTGGTTTGTAAGGCACGTTCCATATATACATTGCGCTTTCTGGCGACCACGGGATACCAAAGCAAATAACAACCCGTGGCAAAACGCTTGTGCAACTCTTTCAGTGCATCAACGACAACTTGATACTCATTTTTGATTTCATAAGAAGGGTCGATCAGTATCAAACCTCGATTTTCCTTTGGCGGCAACAAGCCTAAGCTGTCCCTTAGGCCATCAGCACGAAAGGTTTTGATGCGTTTATCCCGATTGACCACATCATTTAACAACCTGGATTCGGCTGTGTGCAGCTCATAAAAGAACAAACGGTCTTTATTGCCCAGCAACTGACTGGCGATTAAGGGCGAACCTGGGTAACGGGTTAATTGTTCTGAATGGTTAAGTTGTTTGATGAACTCGACATAATCGCCAACACAACCAGGCAAATCATCACGCAGCCATAAACTGCCAATACCACCCAAGAATTCCTGGTTTTTCTGTGCCTCGCCGCTATTCAGCTTATAGTCCCCAGAACCAGCGTGGGTATCAATGTAGCAAAGCGGCTTGTCCTTTGTTTTCAGATACTTCAGAACCTGTAACAAGACCATGTGTTTTAGGACATCGGCAAAATTGCCAGCATGATAGGCGTGTTGATAACTAAGCATAGTTTATGCCATCAGGGTTTCAGGACTAGCTCAGAGTGCTTTTTCGACGATGGTCATGCCGATTTCAAAAGCGATCAAGCCGATGATGATCCACTCCAATATAGATGAGTGCCGATGCTTTTGCTCATCGGCCAGCATTTCAAATAACTCGTGTATCGTTTCCAGTTTCTTGGACAATACCTCGGTACGCGGTGCCACTTCCAAATACTTTGCAGCGATAGTATAAAATTCTTCATATTCTGGGTATTCCCAGAAGAAATCCGGCTTATCCAGCAAATCGTAATTCAAGATAATATCGCTTTTGGTCAAAAACAACTGCCCACGTATTTTTGCGATCTCCTGACGACTTAATTTGATCTTGCCGTTTTGTGCCAATGATTTCGGGATATAACTGGTGTTGTTGATGGTGGTAATGGCGTTCGTCTCAAACGAGGCCAGCTTGATGGACTGGGCCATGCCTTGCGATAAGGAAAACAGCAAAATCGGGTCAGAAGATTCGATTTCTATGTGGTCTTCAACAATCCGTGTCTGTGGACAGTCCAGAGTGAAAGTGAAATGATCTTCTTCAACGACTTTTAAGGGGTTTTCATCATGATCCAACAGGAGATCGTGAAGTTTATGTTGCTGCTCTGAACTGATATTCCAATGGACAACCGCACCATAGGCAAAAATCACAGACCAGGATTCATCATCCTCGATCAAGAGTGCCCCTTTAATGATTCGTATCAGGTTGGTTTCCGACAGGATTTTTGCCAACGCGCTGATGTCGAAATTTTGTGCCAAACAATAAGCCACACATCGTTTAACTGTTTGGGGTTCAGACATATTTAGCGCTTATCTCAACATGAACGGTGGAGGTTAATTTTCGGAAATTTTGACTAGCCATCCTTGTGTTGCCTTGCAGGGATTATATTTGGCATCAATTTTGACATCAATGCGTGCTGCTGTATTACGTAAAGAATCAGGGATTTTTCCTCTGACGACATAAAATGGATCTTTAAATTCAGTCTCGATTTCTACCGGTTTCTGTTTGACCATGACGGAAACTAACTTGGGGTTGTCGATGTTGAACACCACAAAAGAAAAACCTGAACCGGGGGCAACAGTCGCCAAATGTGCGGGTTGAATTCTATCCAGGCGCGGATGCATACACGTTACATCACTGCCACCATTACCACTTCCACCACCGCCGTG
The DNA here is from genome assembly GCA_013140405.1 of Methyloglobulus sp. GTDB lineage: Bacteria > Pseudomonadota > Gammaproteobacteria > Methylococcales > Methylomonadaceae > Methyloglobulus. The sequence continues at coordinate 4,916 of JABFSV010000534.1, forward strand.
ACCACTGTGATCCATCGCGGCATTAGCATCGAACAATATGACGGCAAACATGGTTGCCAATAATTGCGCCTTATTCATTCAGTTACTCCTCTGCTTACAGTTGACGAAAATACGATTTGAGCTGAATTATACCCAGTATTTTAGTCGGTAAAACATTGGAATGATGAAAAAACATTTACACCATTTTTTTAAAGCACATTAGCATAATCCTGTTCCAATTGCCGGAAGTTCATGGAGGTCATAAAACGGCTAAAACTTAACCACGCAGAAAGCCCCATCAAATCGGTAAACTGTGGGGGCAAAAAGCGCGGCGCAATTACCGTGCCTTCTTCAACCAGATCCACCAACACTTTCATGTCTTCAATCATGGTTTTGCCACAAAACAGCAAGGGAATACGGTCTGGCTTGCCTGCGCTGACAGCCAAGCGCATGAAGTTGTAGGTCAACACGAACCCTTTGATGTACGTTAGGTCTTTGGTAAAAGGCAAACCGTCTGGTGTGCTGCCCCGAAAGACTCGGCTGCTGATAGTGTAGCTTTCTTCTTTATCCAAGCCCTTATCAAGGAAGAAATTGAATATATCTATAAAATTGGCGCCTTCTTCTGCCAGCGTTATCGCCCGAACCCGGTGTATCAAGCGCATAAGTCGGTTAGGTGAGGAGCTGAAAGTCAATATTTCCATCAATACCGCCAAACCCTCTTGGGTGACCGTCGCTGAAGGTGGCCCCTTGCCAAGAAAAGTGCAGTAGGGTTGCGCCAGTCCATTCAACGTAGTGCCTAAATGCACCCAGATTTCATGCACTTCCAAAACCCGCAAATCCCGCATATTGAACAAGGCATCCGCCCGCAGTTTGACGTAATCAGTACCGGCAGCGGCATCTGCGATAATCCCATCACTAATCATTGCCCGTAGGCCATTGCCGGGCAGCATGGCTTCTATTTTTTCGTTGAGGATGGTTACTGCTTGATCCGCAGGGATGGTTTTAGGTTCTTCTGCAAGAAAATCGAGCTTCAATAATTGCGCCAGAGTCTCTTCCATCATACTACCCAAGCCAGCGATAGTCGGGTCACCGATATGGAAAACATCTTGTGACGAACCATACAACTCTTGGGAAATATTAGTGAAAGTAGCACTGCCCCGAAATTCAAGCATTGTCACCACATCCTGATATTCCCGACAAATTCGCCGCATAATCACGCTGAGTGGATTGAGCTGTCCGAGTTTGCGTACCAAATCGCGTTCAATTTGATAGAACTCGTGTTTTTTTTCGCCAGGATCGAACCCCAAAGACCGCCCCTGGTAGTATTCCGGCGTGATTTTCGGTAATTTTTTGCAATGGCTAGCAAAAAAAGCCTGTTTGATGCTGTCTTCCCATTTAATCGCATCTAAAATACGGATGGGCTGCTGTGCCTTAACAATCCGATCAGAAAGCGTTTTTACTTCAGTGAGATAAGCCGATGAGGGTGCGCTATTGATCATGTTTTGTATGCAATGTTGGCTCTAGGCAGTGACTGGAATCTATGTGTTAAAAGGGTAATTCATGTAACAAAATTAGCTCTAATCATACCTAAACCCATTAGGCTTCCTTTTAGGTTAATCCCGATTCGAGATTCGTCCTTGCCAATAGCTGGGTTCACGATGACAATGCATTATCGCAATTATAAGTACATAATCATTTTCTATCGTGTAGAGTACAGCATAAGGGAATATACGTGTGAGATGCCAGCGAACATCTTCTTCCAAAATATGCCAACTCTCAGGTGAATCAATAACTTGCTGAATGGCATGTTCAACTGCGGCAATAAAACGCATTTCCAAACCCCGTTGGCACTCAGCATAATAGAGAGCAGCTTCTTCATATTCTGCAAGTGCATCGGGATGGAACTCATACCTCATTTAGTGAAAGTCCGCCGGACACGTGCCAACGCCTCATCGCCTGGGATTGTTTGAACGCGCCCAGTCCGTATGTCATCTCGACGACTTATCGCTTCTTTAACCCAAAGTTGACGGATATAGCCATCTTCCGTCGGGTCCAGGCTTTCTACCAGTCGGTCTGCGAGCAAAGCACGCGCCTCACTGGGTAAAGCAAGTGCTTCCTCAGTAATTTGTTCGACAGTCGATATCATGGCTAAATCCCCCTTGTATCAATTGGTTAATATCTATTTAGGTTTAGAGTCGTTACTCCATTGCCCCAACAATCGCATCGCCCATTTCTTTCGTTCCGACTTTAGACTGCGGGTTTAAATCGGGAGTAACATACTTGCCTTCCCTGACGATTTTTTCAATCGCTGTTTTTATCCGCTTGGCGGCAGCAAACTCGCCCAGATGATTCAACATCATCACGCCAGCCATGATAACGGCTGCTGGATTTGCAAGGTTTTTTCCGGCAATGTCGGGAGCGCTGCCGTGGACAGCTTCAAACAAGGCGGCATCGTCACCGATATTTGCGCCAGGAATTAGGCCTAACCCACCCACCAAACCGGCGGTCAAATCCGACAGAATATCGCCGAACATGTTGGTGGTGACGACAACATCGAACTGCTGGGGATTCATCACCATGTGCATACAGGCGGCATCGACGATTTTTTCATCAAACTGAATGTCAGGATAACGCGCCGCGGTTTCCCGTGCGACATCCAGGAATATGCCCTGGGTGTATTTTAAGATATTGGCTTTATGGCACACGGTAACTTTTTTGCGGCCATTGTCGCGGGCGTATTTAAAGGCATACTCGATGACGCGCTTTGAACCGCTACGGGTAACCACCGCCAAACTTTCAGCTATGTCTTTTTTCGGCGTTAAATAATGCTCAAGCCCTGAGTAAAGTCCTTCGGTATTTTCCCTGACGATAACAATGTCAACATCATCATAACGGGTTTTGATGCCTTCCCAATTCATAGCGGGACGAACATTGGCGTACAGCTCATATTTTTGCCGCAAGGCGACATTAATGCTTCTGAAGCCTGTACCAACCACAGTCGTCAACGGGCCTTTAAAAGCCACACGGGTGCTGTCGAAAGAATCCAGGGTTGCTTCCGGCAGTGGGGTTTCGAAATTGTCATACGCTGCCATACCCGCATACGCTTCTTCCCATTGGATTTTCGCGCCGGACGCATCTATTATCTTAACCGCTTCATCCATAATGGACGGGCCAATCCCATCGCCTTTTATCAGTGTGACTTTACGCATTTATTGCTCCAAAAAAATTCATCAATTACTTGCTGCTTTGGCTAGCTTCTGGGAGATTGCTTACTTACAGCGCTTCCTACAAATTATATCCGAATAGCCCTGCCTTTGAGTTCAATAATTCATCAGTGATTGATATTACGCAAGCTATACTTGTTGCTTCGGCCTTTTAATGTTTGAACCGTTCGTGCTGGGCTTGTCGAAGCACACACCGCCTTTCGGCAGGCTCAAGGCGAACGGAAACTTAAAACTTCATAAGGCCGAATCTATAACAACAGCGATTGGTTCGCAAACCCCAGCTTTCCCTATCCGAAAACTGTTCTACCATTGATAATCGAGACAGAATATGTTAAGAATCGATGCCTTATGCTAAACTGAAATTTTATGTTAGCTTGAATGAAGACTAAGGCCGTTAAGTTAACAATAGATTTGGGTCGCAGTAAGGCAGTTGCAATCATGAAAATCATTGATCCAATTCATTTCAAAGACATTGGGTAGCCAAAAAGAGTTAACACCAAAACAACCATCTCGTGTTGGATGCCATGAACGAAAACCAGCTTACCACAGATTTTTCAAGCTATATTCGCAGCCGTGCCAGGGCGCAAAATCTGAGCATGAGCCAACTTGCACAATACAGTAAAATATCCAGGCAAACGCTATACAAAATCATGAAGGGCGACACCGAAGCAAAAATCTCCACCATGATTCGCCTCGCGTCCGTACTGCAAATGCATCCTTTGGATTTGCTGAGGGCATTTTTCGGCAACCGTACGCTGCCTTTTGGGACGATGGCTTCGGCCAAATACCTGTCCGATGCCACTGGTTTTATAGAAGACGTAACAATCCCTGACAATATGCGCGTTTGGGTAAACCAAAGCTTCGTAAAGAGTTGGAAAATACAAAACACTGGAAAAATTCCCTGGATCAATCGCGCCTTGTTATGTACGGATGAGCAAGTGCGGCTTCACTTTGCCCCTGAAGCCGAATTCGCCTTTAGACCACCTATCCAGGAAAGGCGACTCCTGCCTTCCCAGATCAGCATTCCGATCCCAAAAACCCTGCCCGGACAAACCGCGCAATTGAGTGTTGAATATATCACCCCTTCTTATCCCGGCACCCAGATTTCTTATTGGAAAATGGTGGATGAATCCGGCGAGTTTTGTTTTCCCGATCTTGAAGGGCTGTCTTGCCAAGTGCAAGTGATAGCTATCTAAGATATTTTTCGTTATAAAATAGCCAGCTAGATACATCGGCAGTGGGTTAAACCTGTATTTTTTGATGAACTTGTTGGCTTTACGCCTGCGAGTCGCGTGTATTTTGGAGTGGCAAACCTAGGTTTGCCACTCCGCCCTATTAATCAAGTTACAGATTTCACCCGCTACCGATACACCCATAAAAATAATAAAAATCATGGACTATGTTACCCTCCGACCTAAACAAGCCATAGGCAACCTGCTTAAGGAAGCTTTGATCAAGTTGATTCCATTCATGGTTCGACGACCAAAGGAAGTGCCTGTGGTGCAAGCGCACCACGAATGCAATCAGCTTGCTCCCCATTTACGGGGTCCACAAAACTCTCCTGGATATAGCCGAAAGGCTTGCCACGAATGGGGAGGACTCATTGCCGTTCGTCCTGAACCTATAGGAGGGCTTCTTCATAAATCATTTAAGATTTTGTATTGGTTAGCATTTACCCTAATTGGCACAACCTTTCCTATTGTCACTTACAGCGAAACCTTAGTTTTGGAGCCAGTGGTCATCACTGCCGATAGAATTGACGGTTATGCTGCCGAAACCGCTGCGTCCGTCACCCGTGATGATGCCGCCCTGCTTGAAACGCCTTACTCCGTCAGCGTCATCGACAATGCCGCCTTAAAGGATAGTTCCAC
>JABFSV010000103.1 GCA_013140405.1 Methyloglobulus sp.
TACCTTAAAGTTGTTGAAAATACGATCAGGCAGCATAGGGTCGGCATTTAATTGCACTTTTGTTCAGGATTCCTTAAGCCACGCAATGGACAATGCCTTTCATTCCCTATCTCAAGGATAAAATGACATGAAATCCTTCATGAAAACCATCTTCACAATAGCCTTATTGGCGAGTGTCCCATGCTATGGTTTTGATGATGTCAAACTGGATGAGAAGTCGTCGCTGTTTATCGTTATTGATAAATCTTTGCCCATTGTTACGGCGAAATACCTAGGTTGGGCCGAAAACTGGACATGGGCGGGCACCAAAATTAAACCGGATAAGTTGATAGCCAAGGACAAGTCGATTGCCGCAAGCCATACCGGAAAAATCCCCAACTTAGACATCGATTTTACCAGCACAACACGCATCAGCAACAACCAGCTCGTATGGAAATACGACTGGAGCAAAAAAAATGACCACCCTGATGCCATTGGTTTTGGGATAGAGTTTAACCTTCAACTGGATTCCCCAGCGTTTGAGTCGCCTGCTCAGGAAGCAGAACTGTTGCCGGGCAACCAAGGTTGGCGGTGGCAACCCCCAGGCGGGCAAAGTATAGAAGTCAAGTTTTCCCCGGCTTTGGCGCATCTTTATTTTGAGCGGCAGCAAAAAAACAAGATACGTGCGATGTTCTTTAAGGCGGTCAACAAAGGCGTTGAACAGACCATCATGACCGTTACCGTGACGGGGAATAAAGCGAAGGTTTCTGGCCCAGTCGCGCTTAATTATGGCGAGGAAGACACCCGTTTATGGCATAAGGATATATTGTCTGACGTTGATTCCCCGATTGATTTATCCTTTTTAAATGCCAAGGATGTACCAGCGGGTAGGCATGGGTTTGTTAAGGCGAAGGCGGATCAGTTGGTTTTCGAGGATGGTACGCCCATTAAATTTTGGGGCGCCAACATCATGGCTTATGCCTTGTTTGGTACGCCCGATAACGAAATAAAAACACATGCTAAACGGATGGCCCAATTAGGCTTTAATCTCATGAGAATCCACCACCATGATTCCAGTTGGGTCAACCCGAATATTTTTAAAAATCAATCCGACAATACTCAGGAACTTTCAGAAACCGCCTTCAAGAAATTGGATTGGTGGATAAAATGCCTAAAAGACGAAGGTATCTATGTCTGGTTGGATTTGCATGTAGGCAGGGCTTTCACGGAAAATGACGGCATCGAAAATTTCGACGAATTGGCTAAAATCAGGCCCGCAAAAAACAAAAAAGGCAAAAATAAAGAAACAGGCATAGAAAGGGCTGAAGTAAAGGGGTTTAACTATTACAACGAAAGTATCCAAAAACAGATGCAACGCTTCAATGAGGCGTATTTGACCCATGTAAATCCCTTCACCAAGCTCGCTTATAAAGATGATTCTGCCGTTATTGCGTTGTTGGTGACTAACGAGAATGAGTTGACCCAACATTTTGGCAATGCCTTGCTGTCAAAAAAGAAAATCCCCATACATAACGCTATTTTTATGGATGATGTTAAACGGTTCTCTGAAATGAGTGGCTTATCCTACAAAAAAGCCTGGCATACCTGGGAAGTGGGCGAACCCAAGATATATTTGTCAGATGCCGAACATCGGTTTAACCAAAAGATGCTTTCGCATTTACGGGGCTTAGGCGCTAAGTCAATGCTTGCTACAACCAATAGTTGGGGCAAAATGGGGCTTTTTGGCCTACCGTCCCTAAGCGATGGGGATATTATAGATGCCCATTCGTATGGTCATGCCGAGGAGTTTAACCATAATCCACGGTACAACCCAGGTTTTTTGGCCTGGATTGGCGCGGCCCAAGTGACCGGAAAACCGCTGTCAGTGACTGAGTGGAACATAGCTCCCTTTCCAGCCGCTGATCGTTTTATCGCCCCTATTTACATAGCCGGGCTAGCCAATTTTCAAGGTTGGGATGCCATTATGCTATACGGTTACAGCCAAGCGAATCTGGGCAAGTTTGCCAAGGGCAGTAATTTTTCATCTTTCAATGACCCGGCCATTATGGGGCTAATGCCAGCAGCGGCCTTGCTGTATCGGCAAAACCATGTATCCCCCGCAAAGCAGAATTATGAACTGAAATTGAGTAAGGATGATTTCTTTTATAAGCGTCAAGATCCAACCACATCAAAAACCATTAGGACTTTGCTGGAAACCAGCCGATTTAGTGTTGGTTTGCCTGATGCCAAGGAATTGCCTTGGCTTAAAGGAAACAAGCCAGATTCTGGCAAGGTTTCAATTATTGCCGATGCCAATAAAGATTTTATCCCTGGAACCCAAAATTATATCCAGTCGGACACGGGTGAATTGAAACGTGATTGGGAGAAAGGTATCCAAACGGTCAATACTCCAAAGTCCCAGGTTGCATCCGGCTGGATAGGTGGCGAAACCATTAGTCTCCAAGCTGTGACTTTTAAGATCAAGACCAAGAAAGCGGTAGTCGCGGTGCAAAGCCTGGACGGCAAAGACTTAAAAACGGCCAAACAAATTTTCATTACCGTTATGGCGCGTTCAATGCCAGCGGAAAAAGACAATAAATTGCCATTTCTCACTGAGCCAGTTATGGGGGGAATCGATATTTCTGCACCTGCTGGACTTAAACTTTTTCCGGTGAACAGGTTGGGTGAAAAAGGCAAATTCATACCAATGGATTACGCGAAGGGGCAATATCACATAGAACTGGACAGTAAAAATGAAACACATTGGTTCATTTTATCCGGTATTTGATGGCTGCTTTGCGGGTTAAATCAGTGAGCTAGGTTTCAACCCAGTTTAAGTTCCCTCGCTGAAAATCCTGGAAACGTAGCGTTAGCGTAGTGAAGATTTTTAGTCCCCAGAAGCGATAG
>JABFSV010000366.1 GCA_013140405.1 Methyloglobulus sp.
TCATGAGTTGCTTGTCTGGGGAGGGGAAAATGAAGGGCTTTATACATCAGAACATGAAATTTAAGCCAACCTTTCTAAACCACATTGATTGGAGAAATACATGCTTTGGATAATCGCGTTTATTCTAATCTTATGGATTTTGTCATACCACAAAGCATCAATACACTGGACTACTCTCGCCATCACAGCATTGCTGGCGGCTTACTTACTGGTGAATGGCGCTTCATCATCGAGCAATCTCAGCTTGTGGATGACGTATTTGATCGTTTTCATCCCTTTAAACGTAATCCCCTTACGGCAATGGCTCATCAGCCGCTGGGTTTTCAAATTCATGAAGGCGGCACTCCCCGCCATGTCGCAAACCGAGCGGGAAGCCTTGGAAGCGGGCAATACTTGGTGGGATGCCGAACTGTTTTCAGGCAGCCCCAACTGGGACATCTTACAAAATCTACCTGCCGCAAAATTCACAAAGGAAGAACAGGCCTTTATTGACGGCCCAACCGAAACACTGTGCGGAATGCTTAACGACTGGGATATTACCCATAACCGCATGGATTTACCACCAGAGGTTTGGGATTACATTAAAAAGCAGAAATTCTGCGGCATGATGATTCCCAAAAAATACGGCGGCCTTGAGTTTTCAGAATCGGCACATTCTGAAATCGTCATGAAAATATCCAGCCGCAGCAGCACGGCTGCGGTCACCGTGATGGTACCTAATTCACTCGGCCCTGGGAAACTGTTGCTGAATTACGGCACGGAAGAACAAAAAAACTATTATCTACCGCGTTTAGCCAATGGCGAGGATATTCCTGCCTTCGCATTAACTAGCCCACATGCTGGCAGTGATGCGGGTGCTATGCCTGATACGGGCGTGGTCTGTTATGGCAACTATAAGGGTCAGGATAAGGTGTTGGGAATACGCCTAAATTGGGAAAAACGCTATATCACATTAGGGCCAATCGCTACCGTATTGGGTCTCGCCTTCAAACTTTACGATCCTGATCACTTGATAGGCGACAAAGACAATATCGGTATCACAGTTGCACTTATACCCACCAATACCCCTGGTATAAGCATTGGGCGGCGGCACTTTCCATTAGACTCCGCATTCCAGAACGGCCCCAATTGGGGCAAGGATGTATTTATCCCCATGGACATGATTATCGGCGGCGTGGCCCAAGTCGGCAATGGCTGGAAAATGCTCATGCAATGCCTAACGACCGGACGCGCCATTTCGCTACCCGCCCTGAGTGTTGGTGCAGCTAAATTTACCAGCCGCAACATCGGTGCTTATGCCCGTATTCGTAAACAATTCAACATGCCTATCGGAGAATTTGAGGGCATTGAAGAGGCACTGGCGCGGGTAGCAGGTGAAACCTACATTCTCGACGCGGCGAGGCAAGTCACCAATGCGGCTTTAGACCAAGGCGAGAAACCCGCCGTAATTTCAGCCATCCTCAAATACGAACTCACCGAACGGATGCGGCGTGTGGTTAATGACGGTATGGATATACTGGGCGGCGCGGGAATTTGTTTAGGACCGAAAAATTACCTGGGTCGGGTATATCAGGTGATTCCGGTCAGTATTACGGTTGAAGGCGCTAACATTTTAACTCGTACAATGATGATTTTTGGGCAAGGTGCAGTCCGTTGCCACCCTTATATCCAACAAGAAATGGCGGCAATAGCCGATGGCAACTTGGCGGCATTCGACCAGGTTTTCTTCAAACATATTGGTCACTGGGGGCATAATAAAGCCGCTTGTTTGTGGCTGGGGCTGACCAACGCCCGTTTTCTGGCAACTCCAGGGGATAAGCAAACCAAGCGTTATTATCGGCAGATTGCAAGGCTTAGTGTCGGGTTCGCTTTCCTTGCCGATTACGCTTTACTGACCTTGGGTGGTGCGTTAAAACGTAAGGAAAGATTATCCGGTCGCTTTGCTGATGCTTTATCTAATCTTTATCTGTGTTCCTGTGTGTTAAAACATTACCAAAATCAAGGCAGTAAAAAGGAAGACTTGCCGCTGCTACATTGGGCATGTCAGGAAAGCCTTTATCGTGCACAACAAGCCTTAGCGGATATCCTGACCAAGCTACCATTTCCTCCTATTGCCTTTATGCTACAGGCATTGATCTTTCCGCTAGGGAAACCGAATAAACCCGCCAGTGATGCGCTTGTACATCAAACAGCTGCACTGTTGCTGGCAGCAGATACACCCGTTCGTGACCGCTTAACCCAAGGCATATACATCAACAACAATCCCGTTGATGCCACTGGCAGGATCGAAGTCGCTTTTAAAGCCGTGCTGGCAGCAGCCCCAATTGAAGCTAAGATAAAACTGGCACAAAAACAAAAACAGTTGCCGAAAGGCGAATTATCAACTTTGGTAAGCGATGCGCTGGCGAAAAACCTGATCAGCAAAGAAGAAGCCCAGTTACTTGCCACGGCAGAGCAAGCAAGGCTGGAAGCGATTATGGTTGATGATTTTGGTGCTGGGGATTTAAGGGTTTAATTCGAATGGCAGATGATTTCGATAAAACCTTTGGATAAGCCCAGTTCAGGACGAACGATTTGTATTTCTAAAGACTTGCCCCGATTCCGCCCGTGGTGAGTATATATATCGAGCCACGAACAAAATCAACTCAATCAACTAAAAGGCTTTAACTACCAACAATCAGCTTTGTCTACGCCTGGTGTTGCATTTTCAATATTCTTATCGCCAGTGCTTGTTAATGTCAGCTTGCCGCATTGGTCACTGGTCTGTCCGCCTTTAGGTTCAGCTCCCAATAAGTAGCTAAACTCGTCTGCGGCATCAATTGTTATATTGTAGTACTCATCAGTACCAGAGGAGTTTACGTTATAAATATACGGAGTCCCCGTG
>JABFSV010000439.1 GCA_013140405.1 Methyloglobulus sp.
TTGGTCAAGCCCCTAATTTGGGTGCTTTTGGTCCTTAATTCTAGCCAAGCGTTGGGGAGTGAGGCAAAAAAGGGCAGAAACTGATCGGCAAAGTTGGTGACCGGTTCTAAAGCCAAGCTGTCGCAGTCATAGCCGGAAAAAAAATGGATGTCCTCAGTTGGATGGTCGTTGCAAATTTGCCTGATTTCGTCCTGAAAGTCTTCGTAATTGACAAATAGCACGTAATTTGCCGATTGGTACATGCCTTGCAAAAAGCAATAACGGCAGTCGTACAGGCAATTTAGGATATGGGAGAAATAATAATTTCGTTCTGCACCCATCCCGTAACCCTTGGGTGTTTCCAGGGCAAAATTTTTGTATTTTTCTGCCAGAATTAACGCTGGTTTTTGTTTTTGCAGGCGAAAATTTTGTGCTTTGGGGTTGAAGACTTCGCTATAGCGTTCGCAAATAATGTTTCTGGCAGTAGGAAAACGCGCCAGAATGTCTTTGACACGCGGGTGTTGCTGGACGTTTTCTTCTATATAAATCGTTTCAATCATAGGCGCATCCGGCTTTTTGGCGTACTTTAGCACATCGCAACATGAAGAATGCGCTTGTGATTTTCAGCTACGTCCCTATATTGGGTAGAATACGCGAACTTTTATAACAATAGATAGAAGATGAAAACAACAAAAATAGGTTTTATCGGCGGCGGCAATATGGCGGCTAGCTTACTTAACGGTTTGGTCGCCAGCGGTCATGAACCCAAACGTCTTTGGGTGTCAGACATCAATCCAGAAACATTGTCCAACTTATCAGCGAGTTTGGATGTTAATGTCACACAAAGTAATCACGAGGTCATTCGCTCGGTAGATGTCGTGGTGTTGGCTGTTAAGCCGCAAATATTGGCACAGGTAGCTCAGGAAATTGCTCCGCTGCTTCAACAGCATCAATTGCTGGTGTCTATTGCGGCAGGGATCAACCAAGCCAGCTTGAGTAAGTGGTTGGGCGCTGATGTAGCTATCGTGCGTTGTATGCCCAATACGCCTGCCTTGGTTTTGACTGGCGCAACTGCGCTTCATGCAAATGATAAAGTCAACCCCGATCAACGCGATTTGGCAGAAACCATTTTACGCGCCGTCGGCATCGCGCTTTGGGTCGATGATGAGAGCGAGTTGGATGCGGTGACGGCAGTTTCCGGCAGTGGTCCTGCCTATTTTTTCTTGTTAATGGAGGCAATGGAAAAAGTTGCCGTTGAATTGGGTTTGAATGAGGCGACTGCGCGTCTATTGATTCAGCAAACGGCTCTTGGGGCCGCCAAGATAGCGTTGGAATCGTCAGAGACACCAGGTGAGTTACGCAAACGCGTCACGTCGCCGGGCGGCACTACCCAACAGGCGATAGAAACCTTTGAAGCTGGCGGTTTTAGCCAATTGGTGTCAGAAGCCTTACGTGCGGCGAAAGACCGCTCCGTTGAAATGTCCAAACAAATGGAAGCTAACTAATGAATGCAAATTATATGACCGATCCGGCCATTTTTATTATCGATTCGGTATTTTCGCTATACATCCTGGCGGTCATGCTGCGATTCTTGTTGCAATGGAGCCGCGCTGAGTTTTATAACCCGATCTCGCAGTTTCTGGTCAAGATTACCCATCCGGCGTTAAAAATATTGCGTCGCTACATTCCTCCAGTGGGGAAAATAGATACCTCGTCCATCGTGCTGGCACTGAGTTTGCAAATGGTGGCGGATTTCTCGGTCTTGTACCTAAAAGGTTTCAGTATCGGTATTGGCGCATTAGCGCTGCTCTCTTTCGGCAATCTGGTTTCCATGATGATTAATGTCTTCATTTATGCCGTGTTTGCCAGAGCCATATTGAGCTGGTTGAATCCAGGCAGTTTCAATGCCGCTTCGTCGGTGTTGCACAGCTTGACAGAACCTTTGCTGGACACTTGCCGCAAATTCATTCCGGATTTTGGTGGTATAGACCTGTCACCCTTAGCGGCGCTTATGTTGTTGCAGCTTGCCAAGATGGTCATTTTGCCGCCGCTACATCAGTTGGCTAGCCTAATTAGTTGATTCTAAAGTTTAATGGCATTTTTCACCACGATGTTAGTAATGTTGTCACCAGGAATAACAAAAGTTGCGGAAAATTACCATACTTGAAGGCTTAATTAGATTTAAAATTTGCCATTCCTAACCTATAATCGGCTGATACAATTAAGACTTGAAACTGTGATTATGACCACACACATTAGATTTATAGCTATGGCTTGCTTTTTTGGCTGTTTTTTCAGCCAGATGGTACATGCTAACAAAATGTATAAATGGGTGGATGACAAGGGAAATACTTATTTTTCCGATCAAGTGCCGCCAAAATATTCGCAATATCGTCGGGAATCGTTAAGTAAGCATGGTCGGGTGGTTGGCGTTACAGATAGAGAGAAAACCAAGTCCGAAGAAGCGCTTGATCGTTTGCTGACGGCCTTGAAAGTGGCGCAGGAAAAAGTTATCACCCAACAGCTCTACCATGACAAAGCACTGCGCGTGACTTACAACAAGCTGGAAGATTTACAGAACACTTACGATGCCAAGTTGCAGGAGTTGGAGACAGAGCAAAAGCTGACTATCAGTAATTTGAAGCGCTTGGATAATCAGTTGGAAACACTGCAAAGACAAGCGGCTATGAACGAGCGGAATGGCGAAAAAGTCCCCCAAAAGCTGGTTGACGAGATCAAAGCCACAGAAAAAGAAAGCCAACTGACTTACGTTAAAATAAGCCAACATATCGAAAAAAAGAACAAGGTGGTTGAGCAGTTTAATGCGGATATTGCCCGCTATAAACAGCTAACTCAATCGGCCGAACAAAAAATCCGTGACAAGCAAAAAGAAGAAATCAAAGCGGCTAATCAGCTGGGTGTTTTTGTGTGTGAAAGCGATAGGGAATGTGAAAAAGCCTGGAAAATTGCTGGGGATTTCATTAGCAAACATTCCACATCGTCTAACAGCACTGAGCCTGAGATTGAATCGGGAAAATTGATTATGGGGCGCACCCCAGATACCGATAACGATTTGAGCTTAGCTATTTCCAAAGTGGACTTGGGAGACAGGAAACAGAAACTTTTCCTCGATATCCGTTGCCGGGATTCGTCCATTGGCATCGAGCTGTGTGCCAGCAAGAAAGTTCAGGATATCAGGGTCGCTTTTAAGAACTACCTGGAAACCAGTTTAGCTGATTAAGTGGATGCTATTGAGTCCGTTTATCGACTCAATACCGCATATTTGTAGATTGAAGTTTCACAAATACTGCATTATTTGACATCTTGGGAATCTCTGAATAAGTTGATTCCGCTCATGGTTCGACGACCGAAGGAAGTGCCTGTGGTGCAAGCTCACCATTTATGCCCTTTGGGTACGAACGGAATCAACATGTTGCCGTTCGTCCTGAGCTTGTCGAAGGACTTGTTCAGAGTTTTCCTTGTTAGGTTAGCGGCTTAGCAGTAGCGTACCGACTCCCTGATCGGTGAAAAGCTCCAGCAATACAGCATGTTCCACTCTGCCGTCAATGATATGCACTCGGTTTACACCACCCTTGATGGCATCGGTGGCGCAGCGGGTTTTAGGGATCATTCCGCCAGAGATTGTGCCATTGGCTATTAGGTCGTCTACGTCTTTTAGTGTCAGCCCAGTCAGCAAGTTACCTTGTTTGTCAAGTATGCCGGCGGTATTGGTCAGTAGGATCAATTTCTCGGCCTTCAATATTTCGGCGACTCTTCCGGCGACCAAGTCGGCATTGATATTGTAAGATTGCCCGTCTTCACCGACACCTATCGGTGCAATGACAGGGATGAAGTCACTACCACCGAGCATGTTGACGACGGCGGGGTCGATACTGGCGACTTCGCCGACATGCCCAAGGTCAATGATTTCGGGTGGTTGCTCGCTATCTTGCGATTCACGCGCTTCAATGTGCAATTTTTTTGCGCGGATAAAATCGCCATCTTTTCCGGTCAAGCCGACTGCCTTACCGCCGTTCCTGTTGATAAGGTTTACAATTTCTTTGTTGACCAGTCCACCTAACACCATCTCCACCACATCCATGGTTTCGCTGTCGGTCACCCTCATGCCATCAACAAAATCAGAGGTTTTACCTAGCTTTGTGAGCAATTGACCAATTTGTGGGCCACCACCATGAACGACGATAGGATTTAAGCCGACCAACTTCATCAAGACAATATCCCTGGCGAAGCTGTTTTTTAGGGCTTCGTCAACCATGGCATTGCCGCCAAATTTGACGACTATGGTTTTGCCCTTAAAACGCTGAATGTAGGGTAATGCTTCGATTAATACGTCAGCAATGAGATGTGCAGCTCTTTGTTCCATTTTGCGATGTTGTTTGCGTGAAAATCTAAAAAGGTAGTTTGATGTCCGGTTTGACTTCAAGCATGAGTTGCCGGAATTGTGCCTGGATATTTTCCATGGCGACTTTACTGTCAGCCTCAAAACGGATGACTAGCGAAGGTGTTGTGTTGGATGCACGTACCAATCCCCAACCATCAGCGAAATCCAGGCGCATACCATCAATATCGGTGATCTTTCCACCTGTGAAATTTGCTGAGGCAAACAGTTTTTCGATAAAGGTGAAATTTTCGCCCTCGGCTAATTCTACATTCAATTCCGGCGTGTTGATGCTGTCAGGAAAGTCGGCAAAAACGTCAGAGCTGGATCTTTGGTCTTCAGATAGTATTTGTAATAACCGTGCAGCCGAATATAAGGCATCATCGAAACCAAACCAGCGGTCATTGAAGAAAATATGGCCGCTCATTTCACCAGCCAGTTTTGCGCCGGTTTCTTTAAGTTTGGCTTTCATAAAGGAATGCCCCGTTTTCCACATCAACGGTCTGCCGCCATATTTGACGATCTGATCCGGTAAATGCCGGCTGCACTTAACGTCGTAAATGATTTCTGAACCCGGTTTGCCAGCCAGCACATCTTTGGCAAACAGCATCATTTGCCGATCTGGCCAGATAATTTTGCCTTTTGAATCAATTACCCCTAACCTGTCGCCATCGCCATCAAATGCCAGCCCTAAGTCGGCATTATTGTCTTTAACGGCCTTGATTAATTCAACCAAGTTTTCCGGCTTGCTTGGGTCGGGGTGATGGTTTGGGAAATTGCCATCGACCTCGCAAAATAGTTCAATAACTTCGCAGCCTAAGGTCTTGAGCAGTACGGGCGCTATATCACCTGCGACCCCATTGCCGCAGTCCAGCACGACTTTCATTTTATGTGTGACCTGAATATCTTCGCATAAGGTGCCGATATACTCGCCCACAAACATGCCGTTTTGTTCTACGGAACCTTCCCCAGTAGCAAAAGCGTTGTTGTCTATGCGTTGTTTAATCTGCTGTATCCTAGGGCCAGCCAAAGTCTCGCCCTTAATCATTATCTTCAAGCCATTGTATTCAGACGGGTTATGGCTGCCAGTAATCATAATGCCCGTGCGGCCTTCGGTGTGCTGGACGACAAAATACAATATTGGCGTAGGGGCCATCCCTATATCCAGGACATGGCAGCCAGTTGAGACGATGCCTTGGGATAAGGCCTCAGCAAGTGAGGGGCTTGAGATTCTGCCATCCCTGCCAACGACTACGGTTTTGCAGCCTAATTCCTTGGCTTCGGAACCCACAGCCCTGCCAATATCGTAAACGATTTCTTTGGTCAGGGTTTTGCCGACGATGCCGCGAATATCGTAAGCCTTGAAAATGGCGGCGTTTTCATCGGTTTTTTTAGGTGTTCCGACTGGTTTATCGATTACCGCTGGTTTGTCTTGAGTTTGATTTTCGATGGTAATTTCTTGTCCTTTAGCGGCGTTGGCTGAGTTCGCTGTAGTTGTGTTGTTTGCTGCTGCAGGGATGTCAATATCATCAAAATAACCCTCCAGTTCAAAGTCATCATTGATATTCTTGGCGGCAAGAAGCCCTTGTTTTTGGACTTCACGATTAAAGCGCACCATCGAGGCAATTACAGTGTCCATACCTGTCAAGCTGACTGGGTAGCTGCCTTTAGGCTTATCGGTTAGGACATCCTTAAAAGCCTGAAAAATCCAGTCCAGGTCTTGTGCCAATAATATCGATAGCTGTCGATAGCAGATATAAAACGCCCCCAATGCAAACAATGCTGGTACGATTATAAGGGCGAACATTAGGCCAGTTTGCCCGAGGTTTCCACTGTTTGGATCAGAGTAGTAAAGATCCCAGTGGGTGCCAGTGACGTTGAATTTATTAAGGTTATCATTTGGATCAGCTTTTTCACCTGTACTGGCCAACACCAGCTTATCTTGCCTGAGTTCCATATAATCGTTTTGTTGGGTTGCATCTTTTAGGCTTTGGCTAATAAAATCAAAGCTCAAACTGGCAAGAATAACGCCCACCGCCTGGTTTCCTTGCATCACCCGTTTGGTAATGGCTAGGTGCCTGTCTGGCCCGGCATCTCCCTGAATGGCAGGTGGCGGATTATCCTGAAAGGTTGCTTTTACCATATCAAGGTCGCCATAGCCCATGCGTGGGACGCTTGATTCATCCAGTTCGACAGTGCCAACGGGTAACAACCTGATTTTTCTAGCGGCGGGCAAATATTTTTCAAGTCGGGTAGCCAACAAACTTAAGGAGGTTGGGTTGGCGTTGGTAAAAGCGGCGAGAACATCAGGATCTTGGGACATCTTATCCAAGGCGTTATCCAGCAATGCTATTTGCTGGGTAAGCGTTTTTGTCACCCCTTTAGCAGAGGATAAGGCCGCCTCTTCTTTTGCTTGCGCCACCACTATTTTGGATGATACGTAAACGCCTGTTCCCGCGACCAAAATCATAAGGACGGCAATAAATGTCAATACCGAGAACAATCGTTCCATTTTTTACACCTGGAAAATAGTATGGCTAGTGAGGATTTGTTTCATTAATGATTACCGATACAGTATTGTAAATCCATAAATTAAATGCTGTATATGCCGCATAGGAGGGATATTATTTTTCCGTTCTAGGCGCGGTTATCAAATGTCAAACGACTTATCTTTTAAGACTCGCTTAAATTGCGCTAAAGTCGATATGATATGTTTGATTTCCGTTATTTTAACCGGATAATCGCCCAACGGTTTTTCGGTCAAAATATCTTTAAACGCTTTCGTGACCCAGGACATGTCTTCCGCCAACAAGCCGGAAAGTTTTCGGTAACCTATTACAAAACCCAATGCAACCGCTAAAGCTGGTATCAACACGATGCTAATCATCAACGAATATTCGCCTATGCTAGTGCCGGTGTTGTTTTCGTAATAGAGTTGCCAGTCTGTGTTAGGGACAGGGATAGCGTCATCTTCTAATTCATCTTCAGTGATTTTTTTTCCAACAGAGGCCAGCGTAAGTTTGCCTTGCCTCAATTCGATATAGCCTTTTTCCAAGTCGGTGGCAGCAAGTATCCTATTGATGAAGTCATAGTTAAGCCCAACTAAAACGACGCCTACAGGGACATCATTTTGCATTATTCTACGGGCAATTGCCAGATGCCTGTCGGTATCGACATCACCTTGGATGGCGCTTACCTGATCTTTAGTAAAGGTTTTTTTCGCCATATCAAGGTCTGCATAGCCCATATTGGCAACATTTGTAGTGTTTGGGTTTCTGCCTTCGGGCAGCAAAAATTTTATCGACTGGACGCCAGGAAAATGATTCTCCAGTTTTTTTAAAGCATTTGCCAGAAGATCGGGATTATTTTGCGCTGCTGCGTTGATTATCTCTGGGTCTTGCGCCATTTTGTCCAGCACGCTATTCAGCAAGCTCACCTGTTCGGAAAGCGTTAAAGACACACCTTTGGTAATCGATGTAACGGCATCGACTTTAGATTGTGCAATGAAGATTGTGGAGAGCAGGAAAGCGCCAAATCCAGAAAAAATCACCATTAGGACACAAATTACTGCCAATTGTGAGACTAACCATTTCATATATACCTCAACTAAAAACTATTTAAAGTCGTCCGGTGTGGCCAAAACCGCCATCACCACGGGAACTTTCATGAAAATCTTCGACCTGTTCCAGTGCCACTTGCACGACAGGGACAAAAACCATTTGCGCAATCCTTTCACCGATATTGATGGTGAAAGTGGTATTGCCGCGATTCCAACAGGACACAAAAATTTGGCCTTGATAGTCGGAGTCGATCAAGCCCACTAAGTTACCCAGGACTATGCCGTGTTTATGGCCTAAGCCTGAGCGTGGCAAGATGACAGCGGCTAAGTGATGGTCGCTGATATGGATGGCAAGGCCTGTTGGGATCAGCAAGGTTTCTCCAGGCTTCAATTCCGTGGCGACCTCCAAACACGCACGCAAATCCAATCCGGCTGAACCGGATGTTGCATATTCCGGCAAGGGAATTTCATTGCCGATGCGGCTGTCCAGGATTTTAAATTCTATTTTTTTCATTAAATCTCGTTGTGATTAAGTTGATTAACTGTTCTGCCAGTTGATTTTTGTCGGTCATGGGTAAGGATGCCTTGCCATTTTTCCAGAATATTTCTAAGGCATTCTGATTGCTATCGAAACCGCCTTGTTCCCGGCCTACCCAGTTTGCGGCAATCATGTCCAGCTTCTTGCCGCTCAACTTTGCTTGTGCATAAGCCGCAAGATCGTTGGTTTCCGCTGCAAAGCCTACGGTAAATGGGGCGTTTTTCAATTGTGCGACATCGGCAAGTATGTCTTTGGTTTTATGCAAGAGCAAGGTCGTTAGGCTGTCTTTTTTCTTGACCTTTTCTTTCTCCATAACGCGAGGGCTGTAATCGGCAACAGCCGCTGCGCCTATGTAAATGTCTGTTTTGCTGGCCCTTGATATGACTGCATCGTACATTTGTGCGGCAGTTTCTACGTGGATTACGTCAAGATGAGGAGGGGGCTGCAAATTGACCGGGCCGCTAACCAAAGACACTTGCGCTCCTGCCCGTGAGGCGGCACGGGCAAGCGCAAAACCCATTTTTCCGGAACTACGGTTGGTGATGTAACGGACTGGATCAATATATTCTCTGGTTGGCCCAGCGCTGATTAAGACTTTAACGCCTTGTAGGATGTCGGATTTTGATTCGAGCAGTAACCGCTGGCATATTTCAGCAGGTTCTGCCATTCGCCCCTTACCTGTTTCACCACAGGCTTGGTCGCCGGCATTTGGCCCTATGAAAAGCACTTCGCAACCTTCAAGTTGTCGGATATTTTCTTGGGTTATTGTCTTGTTCCACATGGCTTGATTCATGGCGGGAGCCATATAGACAGGGCAGGTCGCAGCCAGGAATAAGGTTGATACCAAATCATCTGCCAAGCCGTGGGCGCATTTCGCAATGGTATTTGCGGTGGCGGGTGCAATGACCAAGACATCTGCCCAACGCGCCAGATTGATATGCCCCATTGCATTTTCTTCTTCAACATCCAGCAATTCTGTATGCACTGGATTGCCGGATAATGCCTGGAAGGTCAGGGGGCTGACAAATTCGCGTGCGGAATGGGTCATCACGACTCGCACTTCACAACCTTGTTTGCGTAATAATCTAACTAATTCAGCAGACTTGTAGGCGGCAATACCACCGCAAATAGCCAATAAAACGTGTTTTTTAATGGGAGTTTCCAAGTTTGTTACGGTCAAAACGTAATGGCAAGTATAGCCAAATTCTTCTATGCTTAGATTTTATTTAAAGGAAGTGTGATGGCTATCAAAGATTGGGCTGCCGATGATAGGCCGAGAGAGAAGCTGTTAAGACGCGGGCCTGGCGCATTGACAGATGCCGAACTGCTCGCCATTTTCCTGCGTACAGGCAC
>JABFSV010000137.1 GCA_013140405.1 Methyloglobulus sp.
TTTTTAATACATCATCAATGTCAGAAGAACTTCAACAAGACGAACAAGAACAAATCCGCCAACGCCGCAGCAAACTCAATGAATTGCGCGAAAATGGCGGCATCGCCTTCCCTACCGATTTTCGCCGTAATGTGGTGGCAGGTGAGCTGTTGGCGGAATACGGCGAAAAGTCCAAGGAAGACCTGGAAGCCGAACCTTTACGGGTAAAAATCGCCGGACGCATCATGACCCGGCGCATCATGGGCAAGGCCAGCTTTGTGCATATCCAGGATATGTCCGGCAAGATTCAGTTGTACGTTACCCGCGATACCCTGCAAGAAGGCTTTTATAACGAGCAATTCAAAAAATGGGACATAGGCGATATTATCGGTGCCGAAGGCGTTCTATTTCGAACCCAAACCGGCGAACTCAGCATTAAAGTCGATGACATAAGGCTACTTACCAAAGCTCTGCGTCCTTTACCGGAAAAATTCCACGGCATCGCCGACCAAGAGATCAAATATCGCCAGCGTTATCTGGATTTGATCATGAGTGAAGAAACCCGCAACACCTTTCTGGTGCGTTCAAAAATTGTCGCTTACATCCGCCAATTCCTGATCGAACGGCAGTTTCTGGAAGTGGAAACGCCGATGATGCAAACCATACCGGGCGGAGCCACGGCGCGGCCTTTCACCACCCATCATAATGCCCTGGATATGGGGCTTTACCTTCGTATCGCGCCGGAATTGTACCTGAAACGTTTGGTGGTGGGCGGATTTGAGCGGGTGTTCGAAATCAACCGCAATTTCCGTAATGAAGGGCTGTCATCCCGCCATAACCCTGAATTCACCATGCTGGAGTTTTATCAGGCTTATGCCGAATACCACGACTTGATGGATTTGACCGAAGCCATGCTGCGCGGCATCGCGCAAGAAGTGGTGGGGCAAACTGTTATCAGCTACCAAGGTGAGCAATACGATTTCGGCAAGCCGTTTGACCGGATGACAGTGGTTGAGTCGATCCTGCACTTTAATCCTGATGTTTCACTTGAACAACTTAGTACCCGTGAAGCCTCCGTCAAAGTTGCAGAAAGCCTTAAGATTCCGGTTAAGGACAGCTACGGCCTAGGCAAAATCCAAATCGAAATTTTCGAGAAAACCGTTGAAAGCAAATTGATGAACCCAACCTTCATTACTGCTTATCCGGTTGAAGTCTCTCCACTGGCGCGGCGTAACGATGACGACCCGCACGTCACTGACCGCTTTGAGTTTTTCGTAGGTGGACGCGAAATCGCCAACGGCTTTACCGAGCTTAACGATGCTGAAGACCAAGCCGCACGCTTCCAAAAACAGGTGGAAGACAAAGAAGCCGGCGACGACGAAGCCATGCACTTTGATGCCGATTACATCACCGCACTCGAACACGGAATGCCACCGACAGCAGGTGAAGGTATTGGCATTGATCGCTTAGTGATGTTGTTCACCGATGCGCCTTCAATAAGGGATGTGCTGTTATTTCCGCACATGCGGCCTAAGGGTTAATCATAGGCCGCCGAAAAATACTCAAAAAGGCGACATCTAACTCAAATTAGATGCCGACTTATTTTTTCAGACTAACCTACGCTGCTTGAGGATTGGACGATTTGTGCATCTAATCCTCATACCCTCTTAAGGCTGGAGTTATTAAAAGACCACCAACTACAATTGACTTGTTGTGACGGAATTTCTATGAGTACTTAGTTGACGACCTAAATAATCAAACGCTATCGCCCGGTAATAGCAACCTTCTACTAGGTCAAAATTGACATTTCTGGCTAACGTATCACTTTTTTTCTGGTCAACCTGTTTCAAAATACTCTTTCCATTTACCGAAGCTACAACTCTTTTTAACTCATCTAAATGCTCAAGATCATTCTCATTAGCTTGGTCGATGTTTTTTGCCGGGACGCTAACGTAATTCGGCGATAACTTTGCAATCAAATCAAGCACTGCCTTGTCTTCGACCAAATAATCAAATTTAAGCCCAATCTGATAACCTTGGCGTTGGTAATTTTCCAGACCTGAAAACAATTGCTTGTAATAACGCACATATCGGTTATGCACTGATAGCACGATGACAATATTATTAGTTTTTAGGCCACACTGTGCGATAACCTCCCCAAAATAAACACCGTGATCTTGCTTTATGCCTAGTATATGGAGTGGGTCAACTTCTAAAAATAGATTCCCATACGATGGCAACAAGGTCAGGAAATTGAGCATGTGTACAGTTCGGGATAGTCGGTCAAAATTAATAATGGATTCTATGCCTGTCGGTTGCCGCTCATCGCTAGCTAAAAGGTACTCTATTTCATTTTCATAAAATTGTTGTGTGCCGTAGTTAGAGACCTCAATCTGCGCGGTATGGCCAGTAATCACGGTTGGGTTCAACGTTTGTCTTATCGGCGAAAAAACGCTGTTAATCCGAACTGGCCCAAACAATCCACTGACTATTCCGTCTTTCAAGACAAATGGACGATAACTGGAACCATGTTCCCGTCTGAATCGATCGTTAAAGTATTCAACCAAATGTTCTAATGGCATAACGTTTCCTCAATTAAATCTGGTCTTGATTTCTAAGTCTAGCCATGAGGCATCTATTTCAATGAAGCATGGCCACCGTTTAAAAAAATGGGCGGCTTGGAGATTGCCGCCCTAATGACATCCCTGGGGAGGTGGACACTTCAAGACATTCCTTGATCCGAAAGCGATGAAGAACCGGTAAAACAGATAATTCAACTGGTTGATAAAAAATGTCTCTATCAAGCCTTGTTGTTTACCTGTTGAGGCATAGTTTATTGCGATCATTATTGTTAATAAAACGATATTAAT
>JABFSV010000143.1 GCA_013140405.1 Methyloglobulus sp.
AACGGGGTAACCGCGTTCCCTATTCATGCAAGAATTTGGTGTGTTTGAAATAGTCTGCGGGGTTTTTTAAATTTTTGGTTTATTTACTTTTCCACACAGTTTTGATTTTGACATTGGATTTCTGTATGGTTTTTCAAATATTTTCCTCACGAGAATGCGAATGCCCAAACTTTTTTACTAATATATCTCCATAATTATCCAGTAATTAGCATCGGCGCTGGCCAGTATCCTGATCGTAGTTAACAGATGACAAAGTCCGAATTGATTTCCCTGATAGCCAGCAAGCAACCGCAATTGCCCCAGCGGAATGTTGAGTTGGCCATTTACTGTATCCTAGAACACCTGGCCGACACAGCATCAAAAGGTGAACGTATCGAGATCCGGGGGTTTGGCGGTTTTTCAATGCGCAACCTGCATGCACGCAATGGCCGCAACCCCAAAACTGGCGAATCGGTCAATATTCTTAACCGCCATGCACTGCACTTCAAGCCCGGTAAAGATCTCCGTGACCGGGTGAATGCGTCCAAGCTGGTGATCCCTATACAATACGACGTTTAATTAACTTTAGTAGTCTTACAGGCTAGCGGATCAATTTTTGCCATTTATAACCTTCCAATTTGAGTTTTTATTTCACTGAGGCCGGTACAAGTCATCGAGTGCGTTAGCCAACTCCCGTTCCTTGGATGATCCGAAGGATAGAGCTTTAGTTTTCTTTTCACCTGCCCTGCCTGGCAATTGTTTTTCCATTCCATTTTTTGTTTCGCGAACAGGGTTTGTTTGCGGCGCAAGGCCTAAATGACTTTCGCCACTAATGTGTTCGGACGCAATCAACCTTAGATAAGTTGCCCGTCGCCTTAAAGGGATATTTATCATGTATTCAAATAGAACCTTGTCATCCTCTGAATCGATCACAAAATTGATTTTCATCTTCGCCATTTTTAACATCCCATTTTTCTCATACGCTCACTGCCAGCCAAATAGAAACCCCTGACATTTGAATAAATGCTTTCCTCTGGGACAATAATCTCACGATTGTCCAGCAGTCTTTTCGCGATACCATAGTAAAAATTAGCGCCACCGCCCACTAACACGATCACATCGATATCGTCCAACGAACCGACACTGCTAATGACTGATTGAATGGCGGTGATGATGAATGCCTCCATTCTCGGGATGTAATGCGAAAAATCATATTCTTTCCCTTGAATCCGGGTTTTGAACCCATTCCGAATGCCTGAATCAACTATATTCAAATCTGAAAATGGGGCTTGGCGATCCTTAGAAATCAATTGAGCCAGCTTCTCCATAACCATCGACATTCCACCTGCCGCACTTCCGCTACGCTCGTCCTGCAACTTAAGCCCCCGGCATACCAGCCAATCCACTGTGTAATAGCCGACATCAATTGTCAGGCTTTTGATATCGGCAAGCCGTTCTAGCTGGTTAGTGGACATGAAATAGCTGATGAACCCACCGACGGGTTGTGGCACAACCCATGCGTCCTTTACCAGCACTGACCTTCCGTCAGGATAACGGTGGACACCCTTCAGCTTTTCAGTCATACGTTCCCGACCGTGTGCGAAATGATTGACGGGCAGCCCAGAAACAAGCAGGTCAATCCTGGATTCGCCTATATAGGCCAGCGCACCCCGTAATAACGCAAGGTGTTGGGGAGTCTCGACATAGTTAGCGAGCAAGCTCCTCCCCCTGTCGTCCCGTGCGGACAAGGTATCCATGCAATCTCGCCCTACGATATACCGGTCGCCATTACTTTCAACCTCGACCAAATCCCTTTTTGCCATTACGTTGGCACCGCGATCTATTCCGGTTGGCAATGTTGCGATTGAGGGGAAATGTCCCCAAAACATTTCGCCGCCCTTATCGCCACAAAATTTTGTGTTCCCATATCCGACATCAACAGAACATACCACCATTGCACACCCACCAATTGCCTGAAAATAACTTATAACAACTTGATATGGGCTTATAAACTCTTTAGGAGCCCTTGAATCTTCCCAATGTACCAGCCTATAAGGCAATTGACAGTTCAGGGAGCTTATCTGACACCTGACCACCCTTCAATGACATCGCTTCAGAGCCCACTCAACTCATTTTCGATAGGATGCCCTAAATTATTTGCTTCCAGCGGATCGAAAGGCCGCCTAAAAACTACCCTTTATGATTTGTGGGAAATCTGGCTTGACGGGGCAATTGTGCTTTGCTAGCATCCGAAGCCTGATAGATGGGGAAGTGAAACCTAGGACGCACGAACCCGATAAAGTTGAGCGCAGCGACAACAAGCGTACAGCTGCAAGCTTGGTATGCCCATGACGGGCGAGACGGAAATCTCCAGGCACTAGATATATTGATTTATAATCCATTTTAGGATTTGTTACAGCCCGTCCTGATACCGGGTCGGCCATCAGGATGCCAATGAGGGCATCCCTATACCGCCATGCGTGGGACCACTCCCCGGGCAAACGCGTCCGGACTATTGCGCCGTAGTTGCGCCCGCGATCCCGAAAATATTTTTCGAAGGTCACTTAGCCGTCCTCGGTATTAACCCCGAGAATTTCGGCTTCCAACCCAGCAGGGCATCCCTGAACATAATTATGCTCCGAGTACAGCCAGCCTTACTGTCATAACCTATAAAATTTTTCGTCCAACCCGCAGGAAGAGGAAAGTTTTTTTAAAACTAGTCCAACGCGATAGATTTACCACGCGTCTTGAACCATGCATCCCGCGTTCGCGGAGCTTCCACAAAAAGTCGTTTTAAGGGGGCAAAAAATTTTCCGCCACCTGAAAACATAGACACTTTATTTAATGACACATTAAAGCAATATAAAAT
>JABFSV010000134.1 GCA_013140405.1 Methyloglobulus sp.
GAAACGGAGCCACGGCGTACGATGTCAGGACGGAAACCACCACCAAGGCGATTTATTTGCAGGATCAAATGACGTTTGGGGACAAACTCCACATCATGGGCGGTTTTCGTTTTGACTGGGTGGAAAGAGAGCAAAATTTGAATTACAACGCTGAACCGATAGACAACCGTAGCGATGATTATGTCAGCCCTAGGGTTGCCCTCCTCTACGAAGCCACGGATTGGTTGTCGGTGTTCGGCAGCTTTTCCGAGTCATTTGGCCCTGCCTTTGATTATGACAACGGCGGTGCGAAGCTCTATGACCTTTTTCCTGCCACCCAATTTGAAGGTGGCCTGAAAGGGCAATTCTTTGACGGCAAACTGACCGCCAATTTAGCCTATTATGATTTGGAACGGACTCAGTTTTTCACAGACGAAAATCAAGACCCGAATAATTTCAATCCATTATTGTCGGTTCCAGTGAAAGGGCACAGCAACGGTGTTGAATTGGATGTGCAAGGACAAATCTATGACGGCTTGAGCTTGATTGGCACGTATGCCTACACCAATACCGAAATCCTTGAAGACCGAACAAACTCAGACAACGTCGGCCACCGATTGCCTTATGCACCTATCCATCAAGGCAGTCTCTGGCTGAAGTACGATGTTAACTATGGCATGTTTAAAGGTTTGAGCTTTGGCGCAGGCGTTTACACCGCTGGCAAACGCTACGGCGATGCCGAAAACAGTTATTCTGACGATGCCTACGCACGACTGGACTTAATGGCGGGTTATAAAAAGAAATTGGGCGATATGACGGTAAGTACGCAACTCAACATCAACAATGTCAACGATGCCGAATATTATAACTTGCGGAGACGGAGAAATAACCTGCCTGCCGAACCATTGACGGTGATGGGTTCTATCAAGCTGGAGTATTAAGCGTAGCCCTTAACGTTGTTGGGTTTATGGATAGCCGTTAACAAGAACAAACAGTAAAGGTATGGGAGCAGGCTGACCTGTATTTTTTGCTGAACTTGTCGGATTCATAGCTCTGAGCAGCGTGTATTTTGGGTATTTTGGAGTGACAAACCTAGGTTTGTCACTCCGCCCTCAATCAAGTTACAAATTTAACCCACCAAGCCTGCTATTTACTTAACTAACGCTCCTCCTAGCACACGAAGATATGAAAGCAACGGCTAACCGTTCACCATCCCTTCTAAGGCTCCAAATCCGCCGCAAACGCTGGCTTCAAGTCCACTTTTACTTGGGGCTGTTGGCGGGTGCTATCTTGGCTGTAGTCGGTTTCACAGGCAGTATCTTGGTGTTTTTCGAAGAGCTGCAAGAAATCCTGAATGCGGAGCAAATCGTTATTTCGGCTCCGCCGGAAAGCCAGCGCAACATTCTTCCATTGGATGAAATTATCGCAGCGGCGGAGACGGTTAAGCCGAAAGGCAGTAAATTCTATTCGATATATTACCCGCGCAAGCCTGAATTCGCCTATAAGGTGCAATACAGGGTGAGGGCCCCGGAACAGGACAATAACGGCAGCGGGTACTATATTTTCGTTAACCCTTACACCGCGAAGGTTACGGGTGTGCAATTTTGGTATTTTGCTGACGGCGAGCGATATTGGGGCATTCCCTTTGTCAGTTTTATCATGCAATTGCATTATTGCTTGCTGTTGGGCGATACGGGTGAAATGGCGGTTGGGATTTTGGCGGCGCTGTCGCTTATTTCCGTACTGTCTGGGCTTATTCTCTGGTGGCCGTTAACGGGTAAATTCAAGCAGGCACTGGTCTTCAAAAAAAAGGCGGGCAGTGTCCGCTTCAATTTTGACTTACACAAAACCGTCGGATTTTATACGGCGCTGGTGTTGTTGCCGGTGCTGTTTTCTGGTGTGTATTTCAATTTGCCTGATCGGGTGAATGTGGTATTCAACCAATTTTCGCCCATCACCCGTGATAATCCCTGGAGTGGTTTGGGGACGGCGGATTTTAAATCCACAAAACAAGCTGGGCAAAAGCCAGTTCCCTACGCCGCGTTAGAAACAGCAGTACAAAACCGTTACCCATCCGGTAGGTTATGGCATTTATATGCGCCGAAAGATGATAAAGGCGTTTATATCATCCAAAAACGCGATGTCGATGAGTTAAGCTCGTTTATTGGCTACCGGGATTTTGTCGTTGACCAATACAGCGGCGCAATCCTGGCAACTTATCAATACGGCACTGGAAATAATGGCGATGTTTTTTTGGATTGGCAGTGGCCGCTGCATTCCGGTCAAGCGTTCGGATGGACGGGGCGGATACTGGTTTTTTTGGGTGGCCTCGCTTGTCCAGTGTTGTTTGTTACGGGCGTGATCCGCTGGCTGCAAAAGCGCAAAGCCAAACGTTTGCATAACAACAGCAGACAAAACCGAATACTGTAATGACCGTCGTTTATTTCTGACTACCCCGTAGTGTAGGATTTGTATCAAGTTAAAAATGGGTAGTGTATCCAGGACAATTGGAGCAGAGACATGACACGAATTTAAAAGATCTGGATGTTTAAATTTCAGCACCTATTGACAATCGTGAATGCTTTTCTAACGTGGGGTTATTCTGCATAAAGGTACGTAACACACCATAGGATTTTTCGCTAACCCTGCTCACAACGCTATTTCCTGCTCTTCTTTTTCACCCTAATCAAACTCCCTTGGGTTACCGACAGCAACCGCACGGGTGAATTTGTTGGCCAGTTCGACCTTGTTGAGCTGTTTTTCAATCGCTTGCCTCAGTCCCAGGTCATCAATATAACGGAGTATGAACACGGATTTGATGATCTGCCCGAATGCCTTCATGGCTTTATAAAGGGCATGTTGATTTGAATAAGAATTTAACCGTCGGAATATATCCGATGCTGTGGCTTTTTTGAGCTTAATGGTGGTAACCAGGCGTAAAAAATCATCCCAGTTGTCCGTTATGATCTCTTCGCTGACATACTTATCTGGGGTAACCTTCCAGTTTGCCGGAGTCTTGCTTTTGTTGGACTTGAAAATATAAAGGCTTTGCTTTTTAAGGTTCTTGATACGTGGCGCATAAGAAAACCCCAGTGGATGCGTAACTGCAAAAATGACCTCGCTATAGCCATGGGTATCCGTTGAATGAATGTCGCATTTGATGACATCATTGTGCATCATGCCATCAATCACATAAGCACTTTCACGCGTTGCGGAACTGAATGCCAGGGAATGCCAAAGCAATCCCCGTTCATCAATAAAGGAACAGGCACTAACGCCCTGTTCCTTACCGAAAAACTTGAATGAATGATTAGCATTGGGTGATTTAAGCTGGAAAGAATGGAGTCCAAAGTTTCGATAAAATGAGAAGGAACGGAGGACAAATGCAACGATTACCCAAAGGGGTTTACAGCCCAGAATTTAGAGATGAAGCTGTGCGCTTACATCTGGAAAATAATTTGGCAATAACTGAAATTGCCAGTCGCCTTTCGTTACCTAAAGGCACTCTTAAAAATTGGGTTGCGGCAGCCCGTCAGGGAAAACTAGGCGAAGTCGGTAAAAGCCATAAACCCTTGAGTGACCTGGAACTTGAACTGGCAAGACTAAAACGGGAACTGGCCAAAGTCAAAATGGAGCGTGACCTGTTAAAAAAGTGCACGGCAACCTTCGTGAGGACGTCAGCGTGAAGTATGCCTGGATCAAGGAATACCCAAAGGGCATAAATGGCGAAAAAATTATCCGGTCGCGGCATTGTGCCGGGTCCTTGGGGTTTCGGAAAGCGGCTATTATACCTGGCTAGGACGGCCACCTTCGCCACGAAACCGTGAAAATGCACGCTTGGAGCAGGAAATACAAGCGTCCCATCAAAGAACGCGTGGGACTTACGGTCCAAGCCGGCTACAGCGTGACCTGGCTGACTACTGCATCTTCGTGGGTATTGACCGAATTAAGCGCATCCGTCGAAAGTTGGGTTTATGGTGCAAACAAAAGCGAAAATTTAAGGCAACGACCAATTCCAAACATACCTTGCCCGTTGCCCCTAACCTGTTGGCACGGGATTTTACTGTTTCAGCGCCTAACCGAGCTTGGGTGAGTGACATCACTTACATCCTAACGGCTGAAGGCTGGTTATCCCTCAAGGGACTTCCTTTGGTCGTACTTGGCAGGGATTAAAGACTTGTTTAGCGGCGAATTGGTTGGCTACGCGCTGATTGAAAGGATGACCAAAGACATCGTTATCCAAGCGCTATTCCGTGCCGTCAGCAACCAAAAACCCAAGCCAGGATTGATACCGTGGCAGCCAGTACTGCGCCCATGACTGCCAAAAAATACTCGCCCAGTTTGGCATGCGGCCTTCCATGAGCCGTAAAGGCGATTGTTGGGAGATCCTGCCCTTTGGGTACAATGCCCCTATGGAAAGCTTTTGGGGCACATTGAAAAATGAACTCGTACACCATCGCCAGTACCTGACACGCCATCAGGCGAAACAGGAGATTACCGAATACATCGAAATATTCTATAACCGACAACGAAAACAAGCGCGACTGGGATTCTTGTCCCCTGCCGCATTCACCAAGCAATATTCCATTAAACTAATGAATGTGGCCTAACACTTTGGACTCCGCTATTGCCAACACACCTCAGAATGGGGAGCATTGCTATCGGTTCACTGTCCAGAGCTATAGCTAAATCTCTATAAAAATGGCACTTTCCAAGGTTTCGTAAGATAATGCGCGATATTTAAAGTTTAACTATTAGCGCAGCTTGCACCATGACACAAACCCAGACTTTTGATCCTGCCTTGTATTGGACGGAAGCCCTGGCCGATGAATTGTTGCGCTTTTTGACGGGTCGGCTCAAATGCCCAGAAGTCGCTGCCGACATCACCCAAGAGACATTCATTCGGTTTTACCAATTCGTCAAAGAAACTCCACCGGACAATGCCAGGGCATTGGCATACCGGATCGCCGTCAATTTAGCCAGCGATTACCAACGTAAAACCAAGTTTAGGGACAGCTATACAGTCGATGTCGATCTTGCCTCATTCCCCGACAGCTTAAAATGCACCGCCCCCGGCCCTGAACAAACCGTCATGGCAAGGCAGCAGCTCCAACAGTTGGATGCTGCCTTAAATGAGTTGTCGCCGGATTGCCGCCTTGCCTTCCTTCTTCACAGTATTGACGGGCTGACCTATGGCCAAATCGCCAACCAATTGGGTATTTCCGAATCCATGGTCTACAAGCACCTGACCAAAGCCTTAAACCATTGCGCCATGCTATTGGACGACAACGATTGAATGTTGAGCCAATTTATTTCAAACGGTCAGTAATGGATTTTGCAACTCATACGTCTTATTGGGCAACCCTTTTAGTTTTCTGGACTCTTGATGCTTCAAGACCTTAAACACACCAAACCACCAAAGCCCTTGCAGGAGGCCATCGACTGGTTGGTCAAGCTGCGCGGCGAAAACTTGAGCGAAGCCGATAGCCACGCCTTTGCGGA
Source organism: Methyloglobulus sp. (assembly GCA_013140405.1). Classification (GTDB taxonomy): domain Bacteria; phylum Pseudomonadota; class Gammaproteobacteria; order Methylococcales; family Methylomonadaceae; genus Methyloglobulus. Next base: position 5,482 of record JABFSV010000134.1, read on the forward strand.
TTGGCTGACAGAAGATGTCGCCCATGCCGATGCGTTTGCGAAAGCCGAGCGGTTGTTTGACAACATGGTCTTGGCCGCCCAATTGCCGCTTTCAGCCACAACAAACAGCCCTACTACCCAGGCCATGCAGATCAAACTGGCCAAACCTTCATCACCACGGAAGGTCCAGCCTTGGTTGACGCCACCGCTGGCCTTGGCTGCCGCCTGGTTGTTCGCGGTGACGCTGGTCTTGCCCAACCAAGCGCACCTATTCGACAGCTATTTCAGCGACTATCACACCAACACGGGTGAAATCCGCGACATCCAGCTTGCCGAGGGTAGCCACATCCTGCTGAATACCGACACGGCGGTGTCGGTGGACTACCAAATAAATAAACGCCAAATCACCCTCCATCATGGCCAGGCGCGGTTTACCGTCGCCAAGGATGCCCAGCGCCCCTTTGAAGTGAAAACCGATAAATTGTATGTACGCGCGTTGGGTACGGTATTCGACATCTACAAAAAAGCCGCCGATGACATCATCGTGACCGTCCAAGAACACGCCGTTGCCGCCTGGGTGCAAGGGGAAAACCAAGGGCAACCGGCCCCAGTCCAGGTTCAGGAAGGCCAACAACTCACTTACCATGCAGACGGGACATTGCAACCGCTATCCACGATTGACATTGCCCAAGCCTCGGCTTGGCAACAGCGTCGCCTGTTCATTAACGACCGCCCCTTGAATGAACTTATCGTTGAACTGGGGCGTTACCGCACAGGCCGCATATTCCTGGCGGATGCCCAACTCAAGGACCTGCATGTGACCGGGGTGTTTTCCCTGGATAACCCCGATGAAGTGCTTGCCAGGGTAAGGAAAATACTCGGCTTGCAAGAAACCCGGCTTGGGCCGTGGTGGGTGCTGCTGCACCATTAACAAAGCCTGCAATCACCTTTATGTTAACGGTTCAACAGGTCAAGCAGCCAAAAGAATAGATAATTTATAATTTTATCCATCCTCGACACTTGTAATAAAGAAGCAATAAAAACAGAGTGTTAAGGCGACATAGCTCTCAATCTTACCCATCCTATTAAAAAATATTTCCATTATCGGTAATGGAATTTTTTTGTCATCCGTCATATTAGGTCTCAAAGGCATTAATTTACAGGAGGCCACATGGGTCAAAGCCAACAAGGGGCATTAAGACACAAGGGGGCGGATGGGCAAGGCCATTTCCCTCGTTCCGGGAATGTTGCCGGTTTTATCAACCCCAGCACACTTACCCTCTTACCAGGGTTATTGCCATTCGTATTAATCAGCCTATTGCTGAGTATGCCTGCCAAAGCTGGCGATAACACTCGGCAATACCACATCCCGGCGCAGTCGCTCAACAACGCCCTGATGAAATTTGCCACCGACTCCCACCTTGAACTGATGTTCACCGCCGAAAAGATACGCGGCCTCCGCACCGATAGCCTTGATGGCAACATGACCCCAGATCAAGCCTTGTCCCGTTTGCTGCAAGGCAGCGGGATGAGCTACCGCTTTGTCGATGCCAAGACCGTGACTGTGGAACAGCCGGATGCCAATTTTAGGAAGACGGCTAATGTTGATGAAAAGCCGGAATCCCAATCTGGTGGCGATACGACCTTGCCGAAAGTGACGGTGGAAGCGGATGCAGACCCTTATGACCCTTACAATACCGCCGATCCTTATAACAAGTCTTATTCGGTGACGAATTCGACTACTGCCACCAAAACTGATACACCGATTATGGACACACCTGTTTCCATCCAAGTCGTGCCCAAAGCCGTGCTTAGAGACCAACAAGCATGGCGGGTAGAAGATGCAGTTAAAAACGTCAGCGGTGTTCAGCAAGTTTGGGCAAGTGGCGGTGAATATCAGGATTTTGTTATTCGCGGCTTTGGCCTTAATTACAACCGTTTTCGCAATGGTATTCGGCTCACGGAGGGTACGTCTGATATGGCGAATGTTGAGCAGATTGAAGTTCTTAAAGGCCCTACGGCAATGTTGTATGGCAGAGTAGAACCCGGCGGCATGGTCAATGTAGTCACAAAAAAACCATTGGATACACCTTATTATTCGCTGCAACAACAATTTGGTTCTTACGATTTTTTCCGTACCACGATAGATGCAACCGGGCCAATTACTACCGATAAGTCACTAACTTATCGTTTCAACTTGGGTTATACCGATCGCGACTCATTCCGTGACTTTGTCGGCGAAGATCGGGTCTTTGTTGCACCCAGCCTGCATTGGCAAGCAACCCCGGACACCCAATTCAACCTGAATATCGAATACAGCAATAATGACACGGCTTACGATAATGGCATTCCTGCCATAGGCAAGCGTGTTGTCGACGTGCCCATCAACCGTAACTATACACATCCTGATTTTAACCGGGATAACATCGAAAACACGTTGGTGGATTTTAACTGGTCACACAATTTTAATGACAATTGGAAACTATCTAACGGTGTCGTTGCCACCATGAATAACCTCCAGGCAAGAGAAATTCCAGTTGCTTATGTACAAACCCAACTAGAGGACTCGCCAAATCCACAAGTGCGCCGAGGCACTTATTTTGAAGATTTTGAGCGGGACAATCAAACCGTTTACCTTAACCTGAACGGCAAATTCGAAACTTTTGGCATTAAGCACAATGTGTTGCTGGGCGGTGATTATTATAATTTTGAACAAAAAAACAGCGGCTTTTTTGGGCTTAATTATGCAATTCAACGCAATTTTGAAGGCGATGCCTTGAAATACTTTACTTTTATCGACCTGAATAATCCCGATTACAATCAATTTCCCTTTACCTTCAGTGAGCTGGATAACTTAAGACGAAATGCGCCGAATGATTTTGTACGTTCATCCCAATCTTGGTATGGCTTGTATTTTCAAGATCAACTGTCATTTTTTGATGACAAGTTACAAATCCTGGGTGGTGGCCGTTATGACTGGGCACGGCAAAAACAGGGCAGTTCCTTTACGTCATTTGCCGACATTAGCGAGACGGCGCAAAACGAGGAACATTTCAGCCCTCGCGTTGGCATCCTTTATCGCCCCTACAATTGGTTGTCAGTCTACGGTAACTATACTGAATCGTTCGGCCTTAACAACGGACGAACGGCAAACAATGTCCCGTTAGCCCCGGAAATTTCCGAACAATTCGAAGCGGGATTAAAAACGGAATGGTTTGACGGCAAGCTAACGACAAGTCTGGCTTATTTCCATATCACCAAAGACAATATCCTTAAACAAACCGGCGATGTCACATTTGAAACGGTCGGTGCAGCGCGTAGCCAAGGCATTGAATTCGACTTGGCCGGACAGGTGACGGACGAACTTAGTGTCATTGCCACTTATGCTTACACCGATGCCCGTATCATCAAAGATCGAGGTTTGATATTTGATGATAACGGCCTTGTCGTCGGCAGCAATAACGGCAATCTAGGCAATCGACTACCAACAGTTGCCGAACATTCCGGCAGCACTTGGCTGAAATACGCATTTCAAAATAACAGCCTGAAAGGATTGAGCCTGGGTGTCGGCGCCTATCTTGCCAGCAGTCGTGAAGGTGATAATGAAAATAGTTACCAGTTGCCGGGTTATGTCCGCGCCGATGCGTTTGCGGGATATAGTTTCAATATCGGTAAAACCAAGTTGACCACCCAGTTAAATGTGACCAATGTTTTCGACAAACGCTATTATTTTGCCGGACAACCTTATAACACGTCTAAAGCCTATAACATGATAGCCGACCCGTTAACCTTTTTAGGGTCGGTGCGATTGGAATATTAAAGGGTGAAATACGGGTTAAATCTAATTGCGCGAATTAGGTGATGAATATTTGTCTCGATAACACCTCAAGATGCCGGAGGCGATTTCGCAGTTTCTGGCTAATGGTGCATTTGTATATCGCCCTGACGATAGGTTTTGTCTTTGTCATTCTTGGGTTGACGGGTGCATGTAATGTTTTCTTATTTGAATTAGAAGAACTGGGGTTACCGCAAGTCCATCATGAAGCGAACGCACTACCGTGTTCTCTGGATGACATCATGCAAACCGTTAAAGCCGCACATCCGCAAAGAAAAGGCAAATGGTCAGTGCTTTTGCCTGGATCTGGCAACGATTACGTACGGGTGCAATACCCGATGCCTGAGGAAACAGCCGATGAATTGTTCGCACCGCTTCGAATTCTGGTTGAGCCATACAGCGGAAAAATAACCGCAGAAAGCTTTTGGGGGCAAACTTTGTGGACGCTAATTTATGAAACTCATTCTGATCTTCTGATGGG
>JABFSV010000002.1 GCA_013140405.1 Methyloglobulus sp.
CTAAGCTGCTTCGGGTGTCGAGGTGCATTTTCAAATTGAAGCCGTAGTTCACGTATGAATTCGGGTACTGATTCCCCCTCTTCTCCCAATAGCATTTGGACTTCGATCATTGCTTCATCAGGGGTTAACACCCCTCTCTGAACCTTATCGAATAGCCTATGCAGATGGGATAAAGTACCGCCATTCCTTCTCACTTTTGCATCTACATTGCTACAGCCAAAAGGAGACATTGCGCTTTTAAACAACGCGTTACTTACGTAAGAAACTTGCTTCCGTATGGTCTCAAGACCAGAAATAAAATCACCGTAGTTTCCGATTCCAAAATATAGGGTTCCCAAAGCAACAGCTATCTTCCCAGCACCTTTAATTGACCCCTCTTCAATTTCTAGGGAAATTGAAGAGTCAGCAAGAGTCAGAGTCTGCTCAACGCTTTTTTCCCACTCATCAAACAAGTTAGTCGAATAGAACTTAAACTCTTTTCGCGGCAAGCTAGGCACGTTAATAAGGAAGTCGGTTGAACCTATATCAATCATCGTTTATTCCGTAGCGCGTAGATTGGGGGTAAGGAACGAACCCCAACATTACAGCTAATTTTTTGTTGGGGTTATCAAGTTCACCCTAACCTACGCTTTTTCTTTACCCGCTGGCTTAATCAACCTAATCCCCAACTCCTTCAATTGCTCATCAGTGACAACAGCAGGCGCACTGACCAAAGGACACGCCGCCGATTGCGTCTTGGGGAAGGCGATGACATCACGGATGGAGGTCGATCCGGTCATCAGCATGACTAATCTATCTAAGCCAAACGCCAAACCGCCATGCGGTGGCGCGCCGTATTTCAAGGCATCCAGCAGGAAGCCGAATTTTTCCCGCGCTTCTTCCTCACCTATACCTAAAATTTCAAATACGGTCGATTGCATGGCGGGACGGTTGATACGGATCGAGCCGCCACCGACTTCTGTACCGTTAAGCACAAGATCATAAGCGCGGGACAAGGCTGTGCCTGGATTGGCGACGAGTTCTTCTACCGAGCAGCTTGGCGCGGTGAACGGGTGGTGGATGGCGTTGTAGCGTCCGGTTTTTTCATCCCAGTCGAACATGGGGAAATCGACGACCCAAACGGGTTTCCATTCGCCTTGTAACAAATTGAGATCGTGGCCTAATTTAACGCGTAACGCACCCATCGCCTCGTTAACGATGCTGGCTTTGTCTGCACCAAAGAAGATCAAATCGCCATCTTGTGCGCCAGTTTTCGCCAACACGCTAGACCAGACTTCGGCAGGGGCAAACTTGACGATGGGCGATTGCAAACCCTCAATTCCGGCGCTTAAATCATTGACCTTGATATAAGCCAAACCTTTCGCACCATAAATACTGACATACTTGGTCAAGTCTTCAATATCTTTACGGCTAAGTTTTTCGCCGCCGTTAGGTACGCGCAAAGCTGCGACTCGACCTTTTGGGTCATTGGCTGGTGCTGAGAATACTTTAAAATCAACAGCCTTCATATCATCGGCAATATCGACCAATTCCAGCGGAATACGTAAATCCGGGCGGTCAATACCAAAACGCGACACCGCTTCTTGATAGCTCATACGCGGAAATTTCGCATCCAGATCGACATTAATGACTTTAGCAAAGAGTTGGCGAATCATCTCTTCCATCACGGTCATGATCTCATCTTCGTTCATAAACGACGTTTCGATATCAAGCTGGGTGAATTCGGGCTGACGGTCAGCACGTAAATCTTCGTCGCGGAAGCAACGCACGACTTGATAGTAACGATCCATCCCCGCCACCATCAGGATTTGCTTGTAAAGCTGGGGAGATTGCGGCAGGGCAAAAAAGGCGTTTTCATGCGTACGGCTGGGGACGATGTAATCGCGTGCGCCTTCCGGTGTAGCCTTGGTCAGATAAGGTGTTTCAATTTCAAAAAACTCGTGGTCGTCCAGGAAATTCCTCAACATCCGAGTCACATCGCGGCGCACTTTCATTTTTTCCTGCATGGCAACACGGCGCAGGTCGATATAACGGTACTTTAAACGCAGCTCTTCGTTGACTTCGATCTCACTTTCTATCGGGAATGGTGGCGTTTCTGACTCATTCAGCACTTCTATGTGCTTCGCCAATATCTCGATTTCACCCGAAATCATATTCGGATTAACCGTACCTTGCGGGCGGTCACGAACGATACCCGTAATGGCTAATACGTATTCGCTGCGGACATGTTCTGCTGTAGCAAATGCCTCTGCAACATCAGGATCGACAACGACTTGTACTAAACCTGCACGATCCCGAAGGTCGATAAAAATCACACCGCCGTGATCGCGCCGTCTGTGTACCCACCCGTTGATGGTAACGGTTGAGCCTAGCTGTTGTTTATTAAGTTCTCCGCACTTGTGGGTACGCATAGATGAATTTCCCTTTGAGTTTCGCTGTTGAAACTTAGTTAGTTATAAAGTAATAAGAAAAGTAATAGAGTGCCGCAGTCAATAAAAATACTGCAATATAAAGTTTGATATTGAAGGATTTTAATTTCCCATAAGCATCAATCTGCGTTTTTTGGTTATCGCGGATCTCTTTGAGCAATTCGATGATTTGGTCGTTTTTATCCATAGTCAGGCTATAAAGTAGTTGTCCTGATTTAAATAAGTCCTTCGACAAGCTCAGGACGAACGGTTTATATTCTCGAATTAATCGCTGCTTGAACTCGCACTTGGCGTACTGGAAGCTGAATCACCTGCGACATTCTTCTTGCTGCCGCTTTTAAAATCAGTCTCATACCAGCCACCGCCTTTTAGCCGAAATCCCGCTGCCGATATTTTTTTCGCCAAATCCGGTTTATTACAAACCGGACATTCAGTTAGGGGCGCATCATTGATTTTTTGTAATGCTTCGTACGCGTGTCCGCAGGACTGACATTGATATTCGTAAATTGGCATAATCGTTCCCAATCAAAAATCTATTAACCCTTTATTGTGGGGCGTGAATTAGTTTTTTCAAGTCTTTTGGCTATAAAATGAAACTATTTTACAGACATACACTTAAATAATGAAAACATTAACCATTACCCGTCCCGATGACTGGCACATTCACGTCAGAAACGGTGCGATTTTGAAAACCGTATTGCCGCATACCGCTCGGCAATTCGCCCGCGCCATCATTATGCCCAATTTGAAACCACCCGTTTGCACGGTCGATCAGGCCTTATTGTATCGGGATGAAATTCTGGAAGCAGTGCCGCAAGGCGCGGACTTTACCCCGTTAATGACCCTATACCTGACCTCATCAACCACCGAAGCAGAGATAAAAAAAGCCGCAGAATCTCAACACATCCACGCCTTCAAACTGTATCCGGCTGGCGCGACCACCCATTCTGATTCAGGTGTTAGCGATATAAAAGCGGCTTATCCACTGTTTGCGGCGATGGAAAAACACCAAATTCCTTTGCTCATACATGGCGAAGTCACCGATGAACAATGTGATATTTTTGATCGTGAAAAAGCATTTATAGGCAAGTATTTAACTGACATTGTTGAACAGTTTCCTGGTTTGCGCGTGGTACTGGAACATGTCACAACCGCTGAAGCAGTGCAGTTTGTCGAAGCTGCCAACCAAAATATTGCCGCGACCATCACTCCTCAACACTTGCTTTATAACCGTAACGCCCTGCTGGTTGGCGGCATACGTCCTCATTATTATTGTTTGCCTATCATCAAACGCGAACGTCACCGCTTAGCCTTAGTCGCAGCAGCAACCAGCGGTAACCCCAAATTCTTTTTAGGCACAGACAGCGCACCGCATCTGACCAATCTGAAAGAATCGTCCTGCGGCTGCGCGGGCTGTTACAGCGCCCACGCCGCTTTGGAAATGTATGCTGAGGTATTTGAAGCAGCAGATTCTTTAGACAAATTAGAAGGCTTCGCCAGTTTTTATGGTGCTGATTTCTACCGCTTGCCGAGAAACTCCAGCACCATCACCCTACAAAAAACCAGTTGGAACGTACCTTCAAGCTATGGTGAAAATGGTATTTTGATTACTCCGCTTAAGGCTAATGAGTCAGTGAATTGGAAAACGCAATAAAACGAATCGCCGAGGCCGTCGAAGCATCCAGGCTGCCATTGAATACGCCGCTGCCCTTGTTCTAAAAAAATCGCCTTTTCAAAAATTCCTGTTATGTTTCGCATTTGGATTATTGATTTAAAACAAGGACACCATTCCACATTCTTTTAAACGAGGACACATCATGCTATTAAAAGCGATGAAAATTTTTGCTGTTGTAATGCTAATTAATACATTATCCACCGTACCAGCCTTGGCTGATAACGGATTACCGTTAAGCACGGCAAATACAATTGTTAGCCATGGCTTAGAGGCTATCAGCACGTTGTTGTCTGCTGAACGATACTCAGTAAAAAGAGGACAACCGTATGATGAGTCAAATGATCCGGCTTTTAAATCTAGTGTAGGCGGCCCTGAACAAAGCAGCCCTCAGCACGGGTATTTTGCCGTACCTTTAATTGTGATTGGTTTGGCGGGGATTTTGCTTTACTTCAGTAGATTTGATTAAGAATTTGCGTTAGTTTTATCTGCAAAAAAGGGGCTTATGCCCCTTTTTTGTTAGCTTGAAAAAATACGACCACAATCAATAAATGCAAAAAATTGTCCCGTATTATAGGTAACTCCAGTTAGCGCGGATGCGGATCAAGCGGCGCTAAGCTGCCATCATCTTGATTTTCCAGTGGATCGCCATCGCCTTCTGGTAGGCTACCGTCGTTGACGAGGAAGTTGCGCCGCTGGAAATAGGCGTTTTTGATAAATTCGTAACGGTCTACTGAGGCTGCTTCGGATACGACTTTTTCTGTCGCCAGATTGTCGGCCCGCTTGTCTATGGCATTAACCACATACATTCCGCTAGAGATGGCGGCTTCTACCCCGTTGCTCATGCCAGGGAATGCACCAAACCCAACATAAGTCGCAGGGTTTAACGCGGCATCACCAATCAAGCCGGAAACGCCCCTAGGCGAACTTGGCCCAAGCAATGGCAAAACGAGATAAGGACCAGCCGGAACACCCCAAACGCCTAATGTTTGGTCGAAATCTTCATGATGTTTGGGTAGGTCTAACAGGGATGCAACATCAATTAAACCGCCTACGCCCGCTGTTGAATTGACCAAGAAGCGAGAGCCGTCCATGCCGGTTTGCTCTAGCTTGAACTGCAATAAATCATTGATAGTCACAGCAATATCGTTAATATTGCTGAAAAAATTCGACACCCCTTGGTCGGCAAAATCTGGCATGATCCAGTTGTAGCCCTTAGCAACAGGCTTCATGGCATAATCGTCAAAGCCGTCATTGAACGACTGTACGCCCCTGTTCCAACCTTCCAAGGGATCACTGGCATTATTGGTTGTCGCGCAACCCGACAGGAAGGTAAAAAATACAAGGCTAACTGCCTGCACAACTTGTTTTTTCTTTTGCATTTTATGCCCCTTTTGTGGCTATTATTTTTGTTTTTGACATAACTACGGTTAACATACCATAAGTTGCAGCCTCCAGCGACTACCTAACCCACATAACACATCCAATGACCATACCCACTATCCCTCTCGACAAACGCTTTAGAGGATACCTCCCCGTTGTCGTCGATATAGAAACGGCCGGCTTTAACGCCAAAAAGCATGCACTGCTGGAAATTGCCGCTGTGATCGTCGAGTTTGATGCCAACCGTAACCTTTTCATTACGGAACGTTATTCAAGCCACGTGATCCCATTTAAAAACGCGGAACTGGATGAGGCCGCGCTCAAATTTAACGGCATAGACCCACATCACCCGTTCCGTATGGCAGTTGAGGAACTAGAAGCGCTGCAATTACTGTTTGCCCCAATACATAAAGCCGTAAAGCGCAACAACTGCAAGCGTGCCATCTTAGTTGGACATAATCCCGCTTTTGACATTTCTTTTCTCAACGCCGCCATTCACCGCACCAAAATAAAGCGCAGCCCCTTTCATCCCTTCAGCAGCTTCGATACAGCCACTTTAGGCGGCCTGGTTTATCAACAAACCGTATTATCGAAAATCGCCCAGACCGCAGGGCTCTCTTGGGAGGATGAAAAAGCCCATTCTGCCCTGTACGATGCCGAAAAAACCGCCGAACTGTTTTGCCTGATCGTGAACCGCTGGAAACAATTAGAAGCGACTGATAACATTGCAGAAACCAGCAGCTAATTTTGTGCCTATTTAGCTTAGGCTTCCACTCCACCTACTGCACTCAACATCGTCTTTAACTCACCTTTTTGGTACAAGTCAGTCACAATATCGCAACCGCCAACCAACTCTCCACCGACATAAAGCTGCGGATATGTCGGCCAATTCGAATAAATCTTGAGTGCTTCGCGTAACTCTGGATCTTCAAAAATATTGACTGCCTTATACTTCGCGCCACAGGCATTCAGCACTTGCACCGTTTGGCCTGAAAAACCGCACTGCGGAAAATCCGGTGTACCTTTCATATACAAAACAACCGAGTTATTTTCTAACTGGTCTTTAATTCTTTCATCAACATTCATGTGCGTTCCACTCTCTAACTAAATTGGCCTTAATTTTATCATAAGAAAACAGGAAGTCTTATAAAAATAGGCTTGCCTCTATGTGTTTTGAAAATTATAATCAAGGGTTTTTCCTAGTGCTATCAAGCACTTTATTTCAAGGGTAGTCACACACTGCCTTTTTTATTTGCAGGTAGTTGTTATGACCAGTCACGTTATGCCGACTTATGGCCGTTTAGCTGTCACTTTTGACCGAGGTGAAGGCGCTTGGTTGTGGGATGAAAATAACAAACGCTATCTTGATGCCTTGTCCGGTATTGCGGTTTGCGGTTTGGGACACGCCCATCCCGCCGTCCATAGGGCAATCTGCAAACAAAGTGAAAAACTGCTGCACACGTCCAATATTTACCGGATTGCAGTACAGGAACAGTTGGCAGATCGACTGACTGAAAAAAGCGGTATGGCGAATGTGTTTTTCTGTAATTCAGGCGCGGAGGCGAATGAAGCGGCAATTAAACTTGCCCGTAAGTTTGGCCACGAACGCGGCATAGACAACCCCGCAATAATCGTTACCGACAAAAGTTTTCACGGGCGCACCTTGGCAACACTTAGCGCCACTGGCAATGCCAAAATACAAAAAGGCTTTGAACCTCTGGTCGAAGGCTTTATCCGTGCGCCATATAACGACATTGCCGCGATTACAGCCGCTATCGGGCAACACCCTAATATTGTCGCTATTTTGGTTGAACCGATCCAGGGTGAAGGCGGGATCAATATCCCTGCCGATGATTATTTGAACCAGATCCGTGCGCTATGCGATAAGCATAATCTACTGATGATGCTGGATGAAATCCAGACTGGCATGGGCCGTACTGGCAAGTTCTTGGCTTACCAACATAACGGAATTCTTCCCGACGTTTGTACCTTGGCTAAAGCCCTGGGTAATGGCGTCCCTATCGGCGCATGCTTGGCATCCGGCAAAGCTGCATCAATATTCACGGCGGGCAATCATGGCTCTACTTTTGGCGGCAATCCCCTAGCCTGTAGCGCTGCTTTGGCGGTGTTGGAAACCTTGGATCAAGACAACTTAATCGCCTCTGCCGAACCCAAAGGGCAGGCTATCTGCACAGGACTTGCGGAGCTGCTACAGAATAATTGCCATATTGTCGAAATCCGCCATAAAGGTTTGATGGTTGGCATAGAACTCGACGTGCCTTGTGCTGAACTGGTACAAATGGCATTGGTAAATGGCTTGTTGATTAATGTCACCCAAGAAAAAGTCATTCGCTTGCTGCCACCATTAATAATCGACGACCTGCAAATCAAATTGCTCGTAGAGACATTGGCAATGCTGATTGCACAATTTACAGATCAACTTTCACCCGTAAGTGACCATGCAGCCTAGACATTTTATCAGCCTGCTTGATATTAGCGGCGGCGAATTCCGCAACTTAATCAACCGCGCCATTGACCTTAAAAATCACCGCGATCCTGACTACCAACCTTTGAAAGGCCAAGTGTTAGCTATGGTTTTTGAAAAATCATCGACCCGCACCCGTATTTCTTTTGAAGCGGGCATGGCGCACTTTGGCGGTAAGGCCATATTCCTATCGCCCAGAGATACCCAACTGGGTCGCGGCGAACCGCTGGAAGACAGCGCTAAAGTCATATCAAGCATGGTTGATTGCATCATGCTCCGCACCTTCAAACATGAAACGGTGACTACGTTTGCCAAATATTCATCCGTACCCGTCATAAACGGTTTGACCGATGAGCAGCATCCCTGCCAACTACTTGCCGATATGCAGACCTATTTCGAGCAACGCGGCGACATCCAAGGCAAAACCGTTACGTGGATAGGTGATGGCAATAATATGTGCCACTCTTATATACAGGCTGCAATGGTACTCGACTTCAAGCTACATATTGCTGCTCCGACTGGCTACCAACCTGACAAAACCATAGTCAATGCAGCAGGAAAGCACGTCCAACTTTTTGATACTGCATTAACTGCGGCAAAAAATGCCGATTTGATTGTTACGGATGTCTGGGCAAGCATGGGGCAAGAAGACGAGCAAAAACAACGCTGCGCTGCCTTTAAAAATTATCAGGTTAACGCTGAGATTATGGGCGCAGCCCACGCCGATGCGCTGTTCATGCACTGTCTACCCGCCCATAGAGGCGAAGAAGTCAGCGCCGAAGTCATGGATGGCCCACAAAGCATCGTCTTTGCAGAAGCAGAAAACCGTTTACATGCACAAAAAGCGCTACTCGAATTTCTGCTGTGCGCCAAATAAGGCTATATTTACTGCATCAAGCAATCAACTACAGAGGCTCATGTGAAAAAATGCAGTGTTTTTTTCGTCCTACTTATCAGCTTTACGCCTGCTCACGCTAAAACGGTTTATGTGACTGACAACCTCGATCTACCGTTGCGAAGTGAAGAAAGCAACAAAGGCAAAATTATCAGCCTGTTGTCAACAGGTACGCCACTTACGCTTTTAAGCGAAAACAGCAAATCCGGATTTTCCCGTGTGCAACTAAAAAGCGGTATGCAAGGCTTTATTTCAACCAGAAATACCATGCCAGAGCCGCCCAACCGGACACAACTTGAATCATCCACGAAAAACATAAGCACATTACAAACAGAAAACACCTCCCTTAAAGAAGAATTAGCCAGAGCCAAAGCGGCAATCGCTCCAGGTACAACGTTGGAACAATCCATAGCGGCAGATCGTGACCGGTTAGACAGGGAATTGACCGAAATAAAAAGAACTGCCGCCAATCAAATTCAGTTAAAAGACGAGCGCGACAAACTTCAAGAAGATATTGTCAATGTCAAACGCGAACTGGAACAACTTAAACTCGAAAACAATGCCTTAAAAGATGGCGCCAACCAGGACTGGTTCTTGTATGGCGGCATGTTGGCACTAGCTGGTGTTTTTTTGGGGTTTATCCTACCTCAACTCGGCTGGCGGCGTAAAAATAGCTGGGATCGCTTATGACACAAACTTAATCCCTTGCAACGAAAAATCTTAATACTCCAACATCCCACCATTCTCAGGAACTGACATTAATGTCTAACTCGAACGATAACAAGACCCGTCCCTTTTCTTCACAAGTTGTTGACGGCATGGAACGCGCACCTAGCCGAGCCATGCTACACGCAGTGGGCTTCACCTCAGCAGATTTTAGCAAACCACAAATCGGCAT
>JABFSV010000030.1 GCA_013140405.1 Methyloglobulus sp.
CATTAATACTGACTTTATTGTGTCAGCTTATACAAGTATTCGCGCCGGACAATTTTCAGCGTTTGGCCGAATTTATCATCAAAGTTCGCATCTCGGCGATGAGTTTTTGTTGAGCACTAAATTGCAACGAGTCAATCTCAGTTATGAAGGTATAGACTTGAAGCTATCCTATGAACTGCCTTATGGCATCCGTATCTATGGCGGTGGCGGTGGTCTTATTGATAAAGAACCTTCAGCTCTTAAGGTATGGTCGACACAAGCAGGTCTTGAGTTTAGAAGTCCCTGGCGCATAGATTTTGCATCGATGCGTCCTATAGTCGCCGTTGACATCAAAAATTTCCAAGAAAACAACTGGAACACCGATGTATCAGCCAGGGCAGGCGTTGAATTCGAAAACCTACAAGTCTTAGGGCGCAAACTGCAAATTCTTGGCGAGTACTATAACGGATTCACGCCAAGTGGGCAGTTTTATAAAGACAAAATTGAATATTACGGAGTGGGGGCACATTACCATTTCTAATAGACAAACGGTGTTCATCAAATAGCTCTCATTGCGGCTGGTGTTAAATATTATCGCATTAGTGAAATCATTTTAACGTTTTGGGCAGCGAAACTCATCACAAGACGGTGGTTCGCTTAGTGTTATCAGAGCTCGGAGAATCATGTCATGGCTAAACGCCGAGAACGAAGGCAACATACTAGGGTCGATCATCCAGGTGGCGATGAAGCACCGATTCGATTCGAATTATTCAGCAACGAACGACTCGCGGAACATGCAGCAAGTTTAGCTCAAGCCCAAAAAATCAGTGGTCATAAGGAAGGGAAAAAACTGATCCCTAGAGTCCGAGAGAACTACCATGTTTTGCATGCAGCCTATAAAGCTATCGCCAAGACAGTGCGCGAGCATCACGCCATCACACCGGCTGCGGAATGGCTACTTGATAATTTTCACGTGCTCGAAGAGCAAATTAGCGATATCTATACTGATTTGCCCGAAAGCTATTACCGTGAGCTACCTAAGTTATCTGAAGGAGTGCTTGCGGGTTATCCGCGTGTCTACGGCATTGCCTGGGCTTTAGTGGCGCATTCCGATAGCCGGTTCGACCCTGAGTTACTGACACTTTTCGTACGATCCTATCAAAGCGTTGAGCCGCTTACCATTGGTGAACTCTGGGCCATACCGATTACACTGCGGGTACTTTTGGTCGAAAATTTACGTCGTTTGGCGGTTCGCATCATGCGTTCCCAATCTGGCCGCCTGTTGGCCGATGAGTTTGTTAATCACGTCGAAATACTCGCCGCTCAACATGACAAGCCAGACTTGCAATTCCCTGCCGCTATTTTGCCAGCAGCCCCAATGCGTCAAGCTTATGCGGTGCAAATCTTACAGCGTTTGCATGAACCCCACCCAGGTGCAGTGGTCACCCTCGATTTCCTGAATGATTGGTTGAACGAGCAAGGTGTTAGCCTTGATGAAATTGTGCAACGGGAACACACCACTCAGATTGCTGGTAACTTGACAGTCCGCAACATCATCACCAGTATGCGTGCTATTTCCGCCTTCGAGTGGCCCCAGTTTATCGAAGATGTAAGCCTTGTGGACGAGTGTCTTCGCAGTCATGCTACTTATGGCTGTATGGATTTTTTGACCCGTGACCGTTACCGCCACGCTATCGAAGATCTTGCAAAAAAATCGCCACATTCAGAGTTGGAAATAGCTAACAGGCTAATCAAAAAGTGTAAGCAGCTCAACGATACAGCCATAACCAATGCTCGCCTTCAAGAGCCGGGTTTCTACTTGATAGATGCCGGTCGCTATGCATTCGAAAAAGAAATCAATTATCAATCGTCATTCAAACAATGGCTTTTACGTGCTTATATCTCCCATGCTGGAATTGCTTATGTAGGAAGTTTCATTCTTTTGACAATGTTGTTACTTATGATTCCCTTGAGAGAAAGCCTCGCTTCGGGATTAAACGGATTGCAGCTATTCTTGTTATCGGTGTTCGTTGTATTTCCTGCATCCGATATTGCCATCGGCCTGCTGAACAGGTTCATCATCGGAAATTTGCCACCTCGCCATCTGCCAAGGTTAGCCCTTAAAGACGGGGTACCCCAAATGTTGAGTACATTCGTTGTCGTCCCGACGATGTTCACAACTATAGCAGGGGTGCGTGAGCAGATAGACCAGATGGAAATACGTTATTTGTCCAATCCAGACAATAACGTGCGATTTGCGCTGTTATCAGATTGGGTGGATGCGGAACAGGAATCGCTGCCTAACGATAATCAGCTGCTGAGTACAGCCACTAATGCGGTCAATACCTTAAATGTTAAATACGGGGCGGGACGCTTCTTTGTGTTCCATCGACAACGCTTGTGGAATCCCAGCGAAGGGAAATGGATGGGATGGGAGCGTAAGCGCGGCAAACTGCACGAATTTAATCGGCTATTGCGTGGCGCTACCGATACATCCTTTCTGCCGATTGATAATCAACCAGCGACTGCGCCACCGGGTGTTTGTTATGTCATTACTCTCGATGCCGACACCAAATTGCCCATGGGGGCAGTTTCTCAATTGGTGGGTGTAGCCGCGCATCCATTGAACCAGCCGGTATTTGACCCGAAAACTCAATGTGTGGTGGATGGCTATGGCATTTTCCAGCCACGAGTCACACCAACCCTGCCGCATCGTCAGGAACATTCGATGTTTCATCAGATTTTCGCAGGCGCTTCAGGTACAGATGCTTACTCCAGTTCGGTATCCGAACTTTATCAGGATCTATTTGCACTGGGTACTTACAGTGGCAAAGGCCTATATCATGTAGACACTTTCGAAGCTGCGCTGGCTGGACGTGTTCCAGACAATACACAGCTCAGTCATGACTTGTTCGAGAGCATTTTCGCACGGTGCGCGCTGGTCAGCGATATTGAATTTTTCGATGAGTTTCCTTCCCATACGGAAGTCGCTGCATCGCGTGAACACCGTTGGGCTCGTGGTGATTGGCAACTGTTACCTTGGATAGTTGGGTATCTCGGTAAAGGAATGCCCACAATCGGGCGTTGGAAAATGATTGACAATTTACGTCGATCCCTTTCGGCTCCAGGGGCTTTCTTTGCTCTGGTGGCAACCTTGGCAATCCCTAATGCACCGCAATTCGTGCTTATCGGGTTTGTGATAACAGCATTGGCATTTCCAATTGCTCTAGCGATCCTTGATGTATTCTCTTCACGCCGTCGAGGTATCTCATGGACGACACAGCTTCGCGCATCTGGAAAGAATATACTTTGGGCTTTCGGCAACAGCTTGGTTGCACTGACCCTGTTGGCGCAACAAGCCTGGCGGATGGTAGATGCTATTGTCAGCACTTTAGTAAGATTGTTTATTACACGGCGTCAATTGTTAAAGTGGGTCACCGCCTTACAAACAAAGTCAACGACAGGACACGCGTTGAACCACCTTATCAGATCGCTAAGTAGTTCGTCCTCTGTTGTGGTGGGTGCCGGTGCAGTAGTGCTACTGTTCAATCCAGATGGAATCATTGTCGCAGCACCGTTCCTGTTATTATGGTGGCTAGCGCCAGTCGTCGCTCGTGTCTTGAGCCTCCCGCCACGACTTGATCGGGCTGAATCGTTGCGGGCAGAGGATAGCATTCAATTGCGCTTGATTGGAAGGCGTATCTGGCGCTTTTTCACTACCTTCGTAACCGCAGAGGAACACTATCTGCCGCCAGATAATTTTCAGGAAGATCCACTACCAGTCATTGCACATCGCAGTTCACCAACCAATTTCGGACTTTATTTGTTGTCCGTAGTAGCTGCCCGTGATTTTGGCTGGATAGGTCTAATGGATTCTGTTGTCCGTATAGAAAGCACTTTGACAACTCTTAACATGCTGCCACGTCTAAATGGCCATTTCTATAACTGGTACGATACCCGTGACCTCCGCATTTTGGATCCACCCTACATTTCAACTGTAGACAGCGGTAACCTGGCGGGGCATCTGCTTACATTAGCCCAGTCATGCCGAGAAATCCTGGGACAACCACTCAATTTTTCTACTGCCTTGATGGGTCTTGCCAATACGCATCAATTACTAGTGGCAGCGTTAGAAAAAAATGTTGATGATCGACGGACGCATACCGTTACCTTGAAGGAAATACAGCAAAAAACTGTTGATATTGGCAATTTATTAGTAAGTTCCCCAATCAATACAGAAGAATGGAGTTGTCTATGGCGGCAATTAACAAACAAGGTAGATACGTTACTGGATGTAATCCGTACCTATACCAATGAACGCGGCGATCAAGACGAAAGTGAGTTATTGGCTTGGGCTACATTATTGCGGGATGACACTCGTTCTCACCTACAAGATGTTGATAATCTGATTCCTTGGATTCATCTTGCAAGCAAATTTGATACTCAAACCGACGCTGAGGAGCAAAACCAATCTGAGACAGAATTTTGGAAACGCCTATCAATGAAAACCTGCCTGGGTGATATGGATGCCAGTTATAAACTTGTATTGAATAATTTAGAATCTTTATCTAAAGAAACCTTGATAAATCCCGATAGAGATGCGTTGTTAATATGTGTTCGTCATGCTCAAGAACAGGCCGAATTATTAACAATTCGACTACAGAATTTAGTTTCGAAACTTGACGTGTTGTTCCATGAAATGGATTTCAACTTTCTATATGACACCAACTGTAACATGCTCTCACTCGGTTACCGAGTGACGGATGCGGCGCTTGATCCCAGTTATTATGACCTGCTCGCTTCTGAAGCACGCCTCTCCAGCTTTGTTGCTATCGCCAAGCGCGATATACCCAGTACGCACTGGTTTCATCTTGGCCGGAGGGTAACAAGAGCTGTTAGAGGTACAGTATTGCTGTCTTGGTCGGGATCAATGTTCGAATACTTGATGCCTTCCCTGGTGATGTATACACCCCGTTATAGCCTGCTAGACCAAACCTGCCGCCTGATTGTTAAACGACAAATCGAATATGGCAAAGAACGCGGCGTACCCTGGGGGGTTTCTGAATCGGCCTTTAATGGCCGCGACCTGCACTTCACCTATCAATATTCTGCTTTTGGTGTACCTGGTCTGGGCATGAAACGAGGGCTTGAAGAAGAACTGGTCATTGCTCCTTATGCTACGGCTCTTGCTGCGATGTACCTGCCGCATGCTGCCCTAGAAAACTTCATACGTTTGGAAAACGAGGGTGCATTAGGTCTTTATGGTTTCTATGAGGCGCTTGATTATAATCCTATCCGTCTTGCGGAAGGTCAGCGTGTCGAAATAGTCCGCTGTTATATGGCGCACCATCAAGGCATGTCCTTGGTGGCATTTTCAAATGTAGTGCTTGATGGGGTAATGCGCCATCGTTTCCATAGTGCTTCGTTGATCCAAGCCGCCGATTTGCTGTTGCAGGAACGTATTCCGGTCGGCGCAGAGACCAGTAGTCTGCCATTAATACAGAGTCCTATTGAAGTTAAAGAAACACTTCAGCCACCCATCAGGCGGATTCCTTCGCCCACATCTTTAGTGCCTAGCGCACATTTACTGGCTAATGGCCGTTATGCAGTGATGATTACCGCTGCCGGATCGGGCTACAGCCTTTGGAAGAATCTTGCCGTAACGCGTTGGCGCGAAGACATTACACGGGATGCTTGGGGAAGTTTTATCTATTTGCGTGATGTTGCAAATGGCCGTGTTTGGTCGGCTGGATACCAGCCTACGGTGACAGTGCCAGACCATTATGGCGTTGTCTTTGCCGAGGACCGTGTGCGTATCACCCGCACAGATGGAAGTATCGCAATTAATCTGGAGATTATTATCTCGCCCGAAGACGATGCTGAAATCCGTCGATTAAGCATAACTAATAAAGGGACGAGTACCCGGGAAATAGAAATTACCTCCTATACTGAAATCGTTCTCGCACCCATGCCTGCGGACATCGCGCATCCCGCTTTTTCGAACTTGTTCGTCAAGACCGAATATCTACCTCAGATGCGGGGCCTGATTGCACATCGGCGCCCGCGTATGTCCAGTGATCCCGTAATTTGGGCTGCCCATGTGTTGGCCGGCCGACGTATCGGTGATGGACTTCAATACGAAACTGACCGTGTCCGCTTTGTTGGGCGTGGACAAACACTGCGGGAACCGATTGCAGTTATGGATGGCCGCCCACTGACTAACACAGTTGGCGATGTTCTCGATCCCATCTTCAGTTTGCGTGTGCGGATTCGTATTGCAGCAGGCACAACTGCACATCTGACCTTCACCACCTTAGTTGCAGCCTCACGCCGGGAGGTTGAAAATATGGCTGACAAATACCATAACATGGATGTCTTCGACCGCGTGTCGTCATTAGCATGGACTCACGCCCAAGTGCAACTGCATCATCTGCGTACCAAGCCTGATGAAGCCCAATTGTTTCAGGATTTGGCAAGCCGTTTGCTCTATTCCGATCCTTGGTTACGAGTCCCCAGCAAGGTGATGCTTATGAATACTTTGAATGTCACTGGGCTTTGGCGGCATGGGATCTCAGGAGATCGCCCCATCGTTTTGTTGCGCGTCAATGACACTGAAGACCGTTCCATTGTCGAACAATTGCTGCGTGCCCACGAATATTGGGGTATTAAAGGCTTAGCCGTTGATCTCGTGATACTGAATGAAAAGGAATCATCTTACGCTGGCGATTTACAAACAATGGTGGAAGACATGGTGCGCGATAAACAAGCACTTTCAGCCCATCAAGAGTACGAAAGCCGTGCCGCGATTTTTGTCTTACGAATCGACCGGTTATCAGAAGATGAGCGTGTGCTCCTGCAAACCGTCGCACGCGCAGTGCTTGTTAGCACACGAGGCACATTGGCCGAGCAACTGTTAAGGCATCCACGACCATCCGCAGCATTCGTCGCTCCGAAAGCCTTGCCTTCTCCTGAACTGCATAACCCACATCTGGAGATACCCGCTCTGGAATTTTTCAACGGGCTCGGTGGCTTTGCCGAAGAGGGACGTGAATACGTGATTGTGCTTGATAACGGTCAGTGGACACCATCACCTTGGGTCAATGTTATTGCCAATCCTGAGTTCGGGTTTATTGTTTCTGAGTCTGGCAGCGGCTGTACCTGGTGTGGTAACAGCCGCGAAAACCAGTTAACGCCTTGGTCGAACGATCCGGTTAGCGATCCGCCTGGAGAAGTTTTCTATTTACGTGACGATGACACCAATGAATTATGGACTCCGACCGCTTTACCAATCAGGGTAGACAATGCATGTTATGTGATTCGTCACGGACAAGGATATAGCCGTTTTGAACATGCGTCGCATGGAATTCATAGCGATCTGCTGCAATTCGTCAGTCCGGACGACCCGGTCAAGATTTCGTCATTGACGTTAACGAATATTTCTGGCCGAACCCGCCGACTGACAGTCGCGGCCTATGTTGAATGGGTGTTAGGTGCCTCGCGGACGGTAACCGCAACCCATATTATCACTGAACTAGATTCTGAAACGGGGGCTTTGTTAGCTTATAATCCATGGAGCGTAGAGTTCGGGCAGCGTGTTGCCTTCGCCGATCTTATCGCTGGGCAGGTTGCATGGACGGGAAATCGTACTGAATTTATTGGCCGCAATGGGAGCTTGGATGCACCGGCGGGTTTACTGAGTCGTAAAGGGCTGAAAAACCGCATCGGCGCAGGGTTGGATCCTTGTGCAGCATTGAAGACGGCAATTGTACTCGAACCTAACGGAAGCATTGAAATCGTTTTTCTGCTGGGACAAGGCAAAGACCGCACTGAAGCTAAAGCGATAATCCAGCGCTATCGGGCGATGAAGACAGCAACGACGTTTACTAACGTGAAGCAATCGTGGCAGCAAATACTTACCAAAGTTCAGGTAAAAACACCGGATAGGGAGCTTGATCTGCTATTAAACGGTTGGCTGCTCTATCAAACCTTGAGTTGCCGCATGTGGGCAAGAGCCGGATTTTATCAGGCGGGCGGGGCATTCGGATTTCGCGATCAACTTCAAGACAGCATGGCTCTGGCAGTAGCCCGTCCCGATCTAACCCGCGCTCATCTTCTTCGTGCTGCTGCGCGTCAATTTACCGAAGGTGATGTACAACATTGGTGGCATCCACCTTCTAACCGTGGCGTGCGTACCCATTTTTCCGATGACCGGGTTTGGTTGCCTTATGCTGTGGCATATTATGTTAAGGTCAGTGGTGATGCTAAGGTGCTTGAAGAATCAATACCTTTTTTGGATGGGATAAAGCTGGACATGGATCAGGATGATGCTTATTTCGAGCCTACGCAATCACTACAACAAGCAACGCTTTTCGAGCATTGCGCCCGTGCGCTTGATATAAGCCTAGAAACTGGCTCACATGGACTGCCTCTAATGGGCAGCGGCGACTGGAATGATGGGATGAATCGGGTTGGCAACCAAGGTAAGGGCGAAAGTGTTTGGATGGCTTGGTTCCTAATCGCTACGCTCACCGAATTCGCCGAACTGGCAGAGGTGCGTGGAGATAACGAACGCGCCATCCTTTGGCGCGAACATGTTACAAAACTGAAAGTTGCAGTGGAAGCTGAAGCATGGGATGGCGCATGGTACCGACGAGCCTATTTTGATGATGGTATCCCCTTGGGTTCTGCCACCAACGCCGAGTGCCGTATCGATTCTATTGCCCAAAGTTGGGGAGTCATTTCCGGTGCTGCCGAGACCGAACGGGCTAAATGTGCGATGAATTCCGTACGGGAATACTTGGTTCGCCAAGGCGACGACTTGGTATTGCTGTTCACCCCGCCTTTCGACAAGACAGAGCGGGATCCAGGGTATATCAAGAGCTACCCTCCAGGTGTTCGTGAGAACGGTGGACAGTATACACATGCGGCGATCTGGTCTGTTATCGCCTATGCCATGCTCGGCGATGGCGATCAGGCGGCGGAATTGCTGCGGATGTTGAATCCTATCAAGCGCACATCTACCCGCACTGGCGTTTACGCCTACAAGGTCGAACCGTATGTGCTGGCGGCGGATATTTACGCCGAACCACCGCACACTCGACGGGGCGGATGGACTTGGTACACAGGTGCTGCGGGGTGGTATTACCGTGCTGGAATTGAATGGATATTAGGTTTACAAGTCCGTGCTGATCTGTTGGTTTTCGATCCCTGTATTCCGAAAGCATGGCGTAATTACAGTATGTCTTATCAGCACGAAAATACCCGTTATGAAATCACCGTTGAAAACCCGGCGGGTGTACCGCGTGGGGTGAACTGGATAGAACTTGATGGGGAAAAGCAGCCAAGCAACAAAGGTATTACATTACAGGATGATGGGGTAACACATCAGGTTCGGGTTGTGCTTGGTTAATATTCCATTAGAAATGGGTGTTACATATAAGTGCTATTAAGTCTCTATAGTTATCGGTGTTTACAACCTAAATTAATTTCTACGCTAAGGAACAGGTTCGGAGTTAGCCAAGCTGTTTCAAAATTTCTAACAGGTTACAAATTGGCTCGCGATTGTGCTCGCGATTTATTCTTGGAGATTATGGTTCCAGTCACGTCCTTGCCAATTCCCCGGTAGCCAGTAAAGCGACCGAACAAGTCATAGGTTGGCTCGCCACTCACCATTAAATATTGCTGCGAGCCGTCAGGGTTAATCCGGCTGTAAACAAAATCCAGGAACGGTCGTC
>JABFSV010000151.1 GCA_013140405.1 Methyloglobulus sp.
CTGAACAGGAAGTGCATCTAGCCATAACTGCTTTGCATCAAAACTACAAAGAATCCAGGATTGCCTTTCTTTTGTCATCGTATTCCTGGTCGGAAATCAAACCTTCCTTGTTAAGTTCTTTGAGTTGCGCCAATTTACTCGCAGTATCATTAGCGGGTTGTGCTGTTGGCGCAACCGTTGGATTCTGCATTGCTTGCGTCATCGCTTGTCCCAAACCGATACCCGCACCCAAACCCACTCCAGCACCCGCCGCGCCGCCTTCGTTCCGTGCGGCTTCACGCATGGCTTCAAGTTGTTGCAGTTTGGCATAATCCACACCTGCGGCCTGTGCAGCTTGTGCTTCTGCGGTGACATCGGCTATGCGGTTGATGCGGGTCAGGGTTTCGTCATCGAAACTCGTGCCTTCGATCCGGAAATCGGTCATCTCAAAGCCGAGCTTGCCGAACTCGGCATTCAATTTTGCGGTTATACCGTCGGATATTTCATTGCGGCTGGCATCAATATCGGCATAGGAATATTTGCTTTCGGCGAGAAAATCACTGAGCGGATGAATAATCCGTTCGGACATGACTTTGCGGAAATCTTCAACCAAAAAATCGCCGTGGCTACCGACCACATTGACGAAAAAGCCGCGTCCGTCGGAAATTCGATAGCTATAATTGCCGTAAGCCTTCAACCCGACCGGAAATTTGTATTTGGGGTCTTCGTATTTGATGCTTGAGGTAGTACCCCATTTTTGGTTGAGAATTTCCGTGCGCCTGAAAAAATAAATGCCGACTTTATGATGGCTTTCAAAAAACTGCATGAAGTTTTTGATCGTCGTCCAAAAGGGAATATTAGCCGTTTCCAGCGTAATTAGGCACTGCTCTTCGATTACGGCTTGCACTTTGCCCTCGTAAACGAAAATACAGCCTTGCCCAGGGCCGACGATCAGCTTGGAGGCATTTTTAATTTCGTCGCCGTTGTCGCTCCACTCATAAAATAAGGCATCGGGATTCGGATCGCGCCATTCGATAACCGAACGTAGTTGCCGTCTAATACCGTCGAATAATGCCATAAAAAGGTCTCCGTTGGAGCAAAATAAAGTCCTTTTATGTTAGTTGAAACCTATGAAATAGCAACAAATGTTATTTAAGCGTCAGATGTTCCGTTGCTTTTTTTGTGGGTGGGAATCGTTAGTAAAGCTGCATCCAGGCTTATTGCAAAATCCGAAACATCTAGGTCGTATAATGTCCATAATGATGTTGATAATCTGCCATTGCCCTTCTTATCACTTCATGGGCTTCATCCCGACCATAGACATGGGTTATTTCGCAGATTAAATCTTCGCTGGGCAAATGCTTATAGGTCAAGAAGTAATGCCTTAGTCGATCAATATAGGATGAGGGGCAATCGGAAACATCGTTCCATTGCCGATAAAACTCATCACCTTTCATAACGGCGATGATCTTATCGTCGGCTTCACCCGCATCCAACAAACGGAAGCCCCCGATGGGCACTGCCTGTACGAGAATATCTCCATGCGTTACGGGGCGCTCACTGAGTACGCAGATATCCAGTGGATCACCGTCGCCCTTGATGACTTTCCTGCCTGATTTCTCCTGCGCGTACTCTGCCACTTCTTCGGCACAGTAGGTTTGTGGAATAAATCCGTAGAGGGTAGGAATCATGTTGGAAAATTTTTGTGGGCGGTCAATCCTGAGATAACCGCTGGCCTTGTCGATTTCATACTTGATGGTGTCGGACGGTACTATTTCGATAAATGCGGTTACGATGGTAGGGCTATTGTCGCCGGGTTCTATGCCGTGCCAGGGGTGGGCTTTGTGTCTCATACTCATTGAACTACTTTAATTGTCTGTGGTTGAGCCATGGTAATTTTGTGCAAATTATCATGGTATCGCATTAAGAAAGGTTTAAACGGAAATAGCCGCCTTGATATGCTCATGGGCTTGGTAATCGGTGATTTCAAAATCATCGTATTGATAAGCAAAAATCGATTCCGGTTTCCGTTTGATGGTTAATGTTGGTAATGGATAAGGTTGTCGGGTTAACTGCAACTTAGCTTGTTCCAAATGATTTAAGTACAAATGCACATCGCCACCCGTCCAAATAAAGTCGCCCACTTGTAAATTGCATTGTTGCGCCACGATATGCGTCAACAAAGCATAGCTGGCGATGTTGAACGGCACACCCAAAAACGTATCGCAACTGCGCTGATAAAGCTGGCAGGATAATTTTCCCGCTTGTCCTGAGCTTGTCGAAGGAGCCACATAAAACTGAAAAAACGCATGGCAGGGCGCTAACGCCATTTTGCCATTTGCTACATTCTGTTGTGGACTGATGCTTTCATCCGGCAAGTCCGCCACATTCCAGGCAGACACAATCATACGGCGGCTGTTGGGTGTGTTTTTCAACTGCTCGATAATTTGCTGTATCTGGTCGATGATTTTTCCATCAGGCGTAGGCCATGACCGCCATTGGTATCCATAAATAGGCCCCAGTTCTCCGTTACCGTCAGCCCACTCATTCCAGATATTTACGTCATGTTCACGTAAGTAAGCAGTATTGGTCTCACCTTTCAAGAACCACAACAATTCATGGATGATGGATTTGGCATGGATTTTTTTGGTGGTGACTAAGGGGAAGCCATCCGCCAATGCAAAGCGCATCTGATGACCGAAAATAGACAAGGTACCGCTGCCCGTTCGATCTCCCTTTAAAGCGCCTTCCTGGAGAATTTTGTCAAGCAACTGCAAATACTGTTTCATGCGGCCTTTTTATGCGCCCAGAATAACATGCCAGCACCGATGAGTATCATCGGCGTAGACAAGATTTGCCCCATCGTCACCCAATCCAATGCGAGATAGCCAAGCTGTGCATCGGGCATCCGGAAGAATTCGACAAAAAACCGGAAGCAGCCGTAGCAAAACAACGCCAAACCTGTTGCACCCATCGTCGGCCTGGGCTTACTGGTATACACCCAAAGGATGATAAACAACACCACGCCTTCCAGGAAAGCCTCGTAAAGCTGGGAAGGATGGCGGGGCAACGCACCGCCATTAGGGAACACCATAGCCCAAGGCATATCGGTAGGCCGCCCCCAGAGTTCCGAATTGATGAAATTACCGAGCCGCCCAGCACCCAAGCCAATCGGGCAAAGTGGTGCGATGATGTCGGTCAATTGCAGCATGGTGCAATTCTTTTGTTTACCGAATAGCCACATGGCAATAAACACGCCCAACATGCCGCCATGAAAGGACATGCCGCCCTGCCATATTTTGAACAGGATAAGGGGATTGCTCAAGAATTCACTGAAATTGTAAAACAAGATGTAACCAATCCTGCCACCCAGAATAACCCCCATTGCGCCATAGGTGACCAAGTCTTCTACCGCCGCCGGCTTGATCGGTGACCACGGCTGCTGGGCCCGTTTTTGCCCCAACACCCAGACTCCCGCAAAGCCAATCAGGTACATCAAACCATACCAGTGAATTTTTAATGGGCCAATAGCGAACAGTATGGGATCAATTTGAGGGTAGGTCAGCATAAGTAGTTTCGATGTTAAATACGCGTTTATTATAACTTAACTGTAAAAATTACCTGGGTGTTTATCGCCTGATTGCTTTGGGCAATCACTATGAAACCAATGCCGATTTGCCCCATACCGTTACGATAAGTGCCATGTCGTACGATTTCTACGGATACTCTTTTTAACTAGCTCGCTCAGGCACAAAGTTAACAAACCAAGTGAGCATTTGTTGAAAAAATAGGTCTAACGGACGACTTGCCAACAAATACTGAGGATCAATGGTTGGTTGCTAAAACTTTTGGCAATAAATATGGGTCTCAGATGTAAAAGTATTTCCCTTCCCACCGGAGAAGACCGATGAAATGTATTTATTACCTCACCACCACCCTCGATAGCACCAGCCAAATTAGCGACGACTTGCACAAAGCGGGTATTGGCGATTGGTTTATTCATGTTTTAAGCAAGGATGAAGCAGGGCTTAGCAAAAAGAAGATACATTCGAGCAACTATTTAGAACAACTGGACATATTGCGTTTTGGCATCATTGGTGCGATTGTCGGTTTTATCTTAGGGTTGTTCGCAGCAAACTGGTTGGAGACCGCCAAACCCTTTGGCCCCGACGTGCCGGGTATCGTCTATTTTGCAATTACGGGTGTCCTGACCTTATTCGGTGCTTGGGAAGGCGGTTTGATGGGTATTGCCAGCGAGAACAAAAAAATCGCCCTATTCCACGATGATATAGGGGCGGGCAAGTATCTGATTTTGATTTATGCCCGAAAAAATAAGGAAGACATTGTCAAAACTGTCATGACCACCCAACATCCAGAAGCGCAACTGGTTGCCGAAGATGAGTACTTCTACAATCCCTTATCCGGCCTGAAGCGGATATGACTTTTCCAGCCAAGAATACCGTGCCACAAAATGTTGGGGCCTGTACCTTATCTGCAACCTACACTGCATCAATTTCCTGCATAATCCTATGGGTTTCGCTTAGCGCGACGATGCTTTTCTGGTAATGCAGGATGTCATCAAAAGATAGCGTCCTGCCGTGGCGGTCTTTTAGCCATTTTTGCGCGGGCTGGTAGCCGCCGATGTAGAATTCCCAGGCGATTTTAGGAACGCCGTCGAAATATTGCGTGTCGTTGATCCAAACCTTTCCGGTCATATCGGCCTGTTCTAAAACAGCCGTTCGTGGTGCAGGCTCAGGGCGAACGGTAAAATCATGCTGGTTGATCTTTCGGGTGACGATATTGTCGCCATCAATCGGGTATGTGGTGATAAGGTTATTGACCGCTTGGCTCTCAAGCAAATGCAATTGGCGCAGTTCGCCACCCAGTTTTACCAGTGGCCAGAAGGTGTGCGGGTCTGGATAAGGCACGCGGGGGAAGTCGGTTTTCAGGAATTCTTTGTAGGTATCGCGGTAATTGGGCGAATGCAATACGGCATAGATGTAATCGAGCAGGTCGATAGGGGCGAAGCTTTGGTTATCCGTACTGGCGGATTTTTCTGGGGCAAAGGTTAACTCTAGCTTTTCCGCAATTTGCTGGACGATGACGGGGTTCAGGTTGGGTTGTCTAATGCTGGTTTCTTGCAGGGATTGTTGACCGGTGGTTTCTGGGTAGAGGTAGAGCGGCGCAATATTGTTACTTTCTTTAAGGCTTAAAGAATGAAGGGTAAATAACTCAGAAGTAACAAAAACATCAGCGAATAGCCTTTGCTGCTCAATTTGACGGTTGAAACAAAGTCCTACGTTTTCCCCTTTCAGGAAATGTTGCATGACTTTTTCACGACCACGGTCAATCAAGTTAGACGAATAATAAATCCTACGGTAATCAAATGGGCGGTATAAAACGTCTTCTATCTTTGCTGGGTTAAACGTTTCTTTCTGCCTTGCTTCCGATATTTTCCAGTCGCAATTCTCTTTCAAGTTTAATTTTGAGGCTATTTCCCTGTCAGAATAATTTTGGTCATAAAAACATTGGATTCGGTCTTTTAAGGTGGCCTTATCCATATCAACCACAAAATCATCCCGATGGGTTTTGATGCCACTGGAATTGACCGGAAACAACTCATTTACCGAAAAGCCCTGTTGGTACTGTCCATAAACCCCAAAATCCTTCGCCACAAAAAAATATTCCGGCGCACGGCATTCAATCCGCTGCCACGGCAAGGTGCTAATGCTGTTATCCAACAGCGTTTGGTATTTGTCTTTACGTAGGCCGTAAAGGTCAAGGTGGTAAACGTCGGCTAAGGGTTTGGTCATGAGATGAAAACGGTAATACGGTTAAATATTAAGGGAGTGAATATCTTTGCTAATGACATCCTTAATATAATCATTCAACGATTTGCCGCATTCTACCGATTTTTTTGCCGCTTTTTCATGCAGTTCCTGGCCTAACCTGATATTAAACGAACCTTTAAAAGGCTTTTTCGGTTCCCGATTTAATTCTTTGCAGGTTGCAAGATAATCATCGACTGAATCCTTAAAGTTGTTTTCAAGCTCTTCTAAGGTATTGCCTTCATATAAGAGCAAATCAGTAATATGAAGAATCTTCCCATATAAGCAACGATCTTTTAGGCTGGTTTCAATAGAGCCTTGATAACCTTTGTAATTAAATAAATTCATTTTTTAACCTCGCTAAGATTTCTTTTCGCACATAGTCTTTGATTGCCTTGTCAGGGTGTGGTTTGTGCAGATTGATTATGGTGTTGGTTTCCTTATGGAAAAATTTCACACGCGAACCTGCACCCTCGATTTTGATGAAATTCAATATAGCCATAAGCCGCTCAAGTTCGTCCCAGGTGAATTCTGATTCAGATTTAAGTTTTTCTATCAGCTTGTCTTTTTTGCTCATGGTCTTAGTGTAATGCAACTATTATTTAGTTGCACTATTTTTGAGTTTAACAAAAATATTGATGGAAACGCCCTGCATAATGTCGAACACGTTTTCATCTTTACTGCCATCGACGGCGGTTTCTTTCTTTTTGCTGTTGCCGTGCAGGTCGAGGATGTAAATCTTGTCGAAGGTTTCCAGCAAGTGCTTACGCATTTGCCGATGGATTACGCCGTCGATAAAGCTGTTGTTGCTTATATAAGCTAAGATGCCTTCACCGTTCTTTTCAATAAAATGCGAGCCATAGCGGATAAACTTGATGTAATCGTCCGATAAGGGCTGGATGTTTTTTTCGTTGAGGTCTTTTTTGTAATCGGCCACCAAACGTTGTATCCAATCGCCTTTGTTGCTGCTGCTGACCGAATACGGCGGGTTGCCCATGACGACCATAATCGGATTTTCGCGCTTGATATGGTTGGCTTCGTTGGCTTCTTGCGCCAGCCAAGTGGCGAACAACGTGCCAGTGTCGGGGTGGGATTCTTCCAGGGAATTGGTCAGGTAAATGTTAAGGCGCGGTTGTTTTTTAGGTTTGTAGCCCGTTTCTTTTAACAGCAAATCCAGCTTTAAATGCGCCATCGCGTAAGAGGCCATGAGGATTTCAAAGCCGTGTACCCGTGGGATGAGGTGTTCTTCCACGTATTGGCTCCACAGCCCTTGCTGGCCTTTGAATTTTTGGTGGATGTGTTTGATGACGGCGGCAAGGAAGGTGCCGGTCCCTGTCGCCGGATCAAGTATCTGGACTTTGTGGACTTCCTTATCGACTTTTTCCAGATTGAGTGTATTTGGCTTTGCCCTTGCCTTTGACCACAGGCATCTCGACCTGGATGGTGGTTTTGCTTGTGTTCGCCAAGCCCATCGGCAGGTTGAAGTCGGCTTTGAGGATGTGATCGACAGCGCGGGCGATAAAATCGACCACGGGTTCGGGTGTGTACCAAACGCCACGGCTTTTGCGGAGCTTGGGATCATATTCCGCCAGGAAGGTTTCGTAAAAGTGGATGATGGGATCGGTTTGCCGAGTGGCTTTACCGAAGTTTGCCAAGATTGAGCGCACGTCGGCAGCGCGGAAGATGTCCGCAAGGCCATCGACAATCCAGGTGATGCGCTCGTCCAAGTCATAACCTGCTATGTAATGGAACAGTTTGCGTAAGAACGGGTTGCTGTGCGGGATGAGTTCTGCGGCTTCTTGGCGGGAAAAGGTATCGAGGGTCTCATCGTGCAAACGGGCGGCGAACATGCCATAAGCGATGGTTTGGGCGTAAATGTCGGCAAATTGTTCGGCGTCGATGTCGTGCAGCAGGATGGCCTTGAACGCATCCATTTGGTCTTTCAGGGTGCTGTTGGTGTGTTCTTTCTCGTCTTTGGTCAGCGCATTTTCGATGATGTTGGCAAGCAACCGCGCTTTTCCCGCCATCATCCCGGCAAGTTTGGACGGCGATTTGATGGTTTGCCCGGAATAAGCGGCAAAGTCCTTCATCAAATCGACGAAATGGGCGAATTCATCCGGTTTCGGCTGGAGTTGCCCGTTTTTGATGTCGGCAAGGCGGATGCTGGTGACGTGTGCGCCGTCGCGGAAAAACCGGAATTCCAGGTAATCAGTGATAATCAGGTTGTCGAGCGAGTTAAGATAGCGGTTGAACTGTTCTTTGTAGTCTTTGCTGTCCAAAGGCTTACCGATGTCCTTGGCTTCGATATAACCCAATGGGATATGGGCTTTGGTCAAGATGTAATCCGGCGCACCGCAAGCGATATGGGCGGGTTCATTAGTCACTAACACGCCGGGCAGCAGGATTTCCAGCAATGACTGCAAGTCGCCACGGTAGCTGTGTTCGCGGGAAATGCCCGTCTTATAACGCTGGTTTAGTTTGCTGAGGTAGTTTTGGACTTCATTCATGGTTTCGTCCCTGTGCGTTTTTTGTGGAAACTATAGCATTTTATGGAGGCTGAGGTTTTTCGTAGCAAACGTCGCCACAAAATAATCTTGCTTCACGCAACGCTACGCTATACACTTACTGGGTGATTAAATCATTCCAGCACAAGGGTCTGAAAGCCTTTTTTGAGGTCGGTAGCAAGGCCGGAATTCAAGCCCAACATGCCCTCGTCTTAACTTACAGCTTGCAAAACTCGATACCGCCATAAGCCCTGACGATATGAATCTACCTAATTGGCGGCTGCACCCTCTCAAAGGTCAAATGCAAAACCATTGGGCGGTCTGGGTAGACAAAAACTGGCGAATTACTTTCAAGT
Source organism: Methyloglobulus sp. (assembly GCA_013140405.1). Lineage (GTDB taxonomy): Bacteria > Pseudomonadota > Gammaproteobacteria > Methylococcales > Methylomonadaceae > Methyloglobulus. The sequence goes on from JABFSV010000151.1 coordinate 8,668, forward strand.
TTGAAGGCAATGATATCGTGCTGGTAGATTATCAAGACTATCATTAGGAGCCTAACCATGAGCCAACAACATAACCCACCGCACCCTGGCGAAGTCCTAAAGGACGGCGTTTTTACGGGAGGCGACCTAACCATCAAACAATTTGCCGAACGCATAGGCGTTACCCGCGCGGCATTGTCCAGGGTTTTGAATAGCCGTGCCGCCATATCGCCCGATATGGCGTTAAGGCTTTCCGATGCGTTAGGCGGCAGTGCGGAAAGCTGGCTGCACATGCAAGCAAACTACGATCTTTGGCAAGCACGGCAAAAACCCAGGCAAGCCATAGCACGGTTAGAAGTACGTACATGACCTTAAATAACGCGGAACTGTCTGTGTGTACCCTAAATAACAATAGTTTATGAGAATTCTCAACCTATATTTCAAGAATATCAATTCCCTGGAAGGCGAAAACCGGATCGATTTCGAGCAAGCGCCGTTTACTGATACGGGGGTTTTTGCCATTACCGGGCCTAATGGCTCGGGCAAGTCCAGCATTTTGGATGCTATTACGTTGGCGCTTTATGGTGAGACGTTCCGGTTTGATAAACCTGCCCAACACATCATCACCCAGCATACCAGCGAGAGCTTTTCACAGATTGAATTTGCCTTCGGAGCGGACAAATACCGTTCAAGTTGGCATGTAAAGCGGGCGGAAAACAATCCTGGCGCTGACTTGCTGCCATCGGAAATGCAACTGATACGCCTGAATAACGGCGAAGAGGCCGTAGCCAATACACCGCAGCAGGTGTGCGACAGTATGGTCGAGATAACAGGCATGAATTTCCGCAGCTTTACCCGTTCCATACTACTTGCCCAAGGCGATTTTACCGCGTTCCTTAATGCGTTGGACAACGAACGCATGGCTATCCTGGAAAAAATAATCAGTACGGATATTTATGCGGATTATAAAAAAGTAGCAACAGACAAATTAGGCGAAGCGCAAAAAAAACTGACCTATTTACAACAAGATTTAGCGGCTGTCCCGCTGATTGAACC
>JABFSV010000399.1 GCA_013140405.1 Methyloglobulus sp.
AAGCCTGTGAACTGGATTTGGCGGATTTTAGTGAACAAACGGGGGAGTTTCAGAAGGAAATAAACCGTTTGCTTGCACAACAAACCTTAATTGCGGAAACATCAGCCATTAAAAGCCAGATTGAATCGCATGAGACCACGTTACAGAAAGCCATCACCCAACGCTTGGCTGTGCAAAAAAAGCTGGATGAGTTAGCCACTGCCGAAAATGCCCTGGATTTTAAGGACGACATCCAAACCATCAAACAAAAACAGCAGGTTCTTAAACAAGAAAATACTGCTTTGACGGCCTTGCGTAATGAACTCAAACAGATAGAAGGTACGCTGGCTTTGCCTGGCTATGATACGAGTGTGCTGGCGCAGCAAGATTTAGCGAACAGGCCGGAATCGTTCACTGAACAAAAACAAGCCATTGATGGCATAAGAAACCAGGTAAATTTATTTAATGCCAACTGGCAATCGGAAATTATCTTGCTTCGCTCTTTATCAAGCCAAGTTACAGAAAAGCAAACGGCTTTGGATGAGGTATCGGCATGGCTGGAAGAACACGCGACAGACAAAGCCTTGATGGAAAATTTTCCTGAGCTTGATCGGTTAAAAAATCTACGGATAGCTCTGGATGCATTTGACGAAAAAAAGAAAGCATTGGGCAAGTGGTCAAAATCCACCAGCGCAGCCTTACAGAAAAACAAAACAGCGATAGACACTAAGAACAATAAACTGACGCAACTTAACAAGCATTTGGCAGACGAGGAAAAAAAACTGGAAGAAATTGCCCAAGGCAATACCTTGGAGCAAATTGAGGAATTACAAGCGGAGCAAAAAGAGCGGGTCAAATCCTTTGAGGAATTGGTTAGTTTGGCTGTTGCCAACGAAAAACTATCACCTCAATCTTCATTTTTTTTCGGCTTATTTGGCAAAAAAATTGTGCCCGACCGTAACGCAGAGGAACTTGAAGCCGAACTTGAGGCTTCAAAACAGCAACAAAAACAAGAAGAAAACATACGGTTATCGCTGGAAAGGGCCGTTTTTAATGATGCGCTGCTGGCACGTATGTCTCAAGACCGCGCCCATCTCATTGATGGCAAACCCTGTCCTTTGTGCGGTTCTGCCGAACATCCTTACGCAAAACGTCCACCCGCCCCAGCAAATTCCCAGCAGGCATTGCTGGATCAGCGTATCAAAATAAAGCGCTTGAGCGTTAAGGTCAGCGAGCTTACGGAACAAGTTAAATTGGCGCATCGGTATGCAGAACGAAATCATGCCAAGAATAATCAGCTCCAACAGATTAGGGGCCGCTGGCTAACATTGTGCAACCAACTGAATACCGCCAGTGCAGACCTGGACATCACAAAGACGGGCATGATGAAACGGTTGTTAAGCACCGAATCCACTGACCTGAAAAATATAGCAATTTTGCTGACCAAATACAAAGGAACCCAAAGAAGGATAGCCAAAATTAAAGTCGCTATCGAAAAAATTTCCGCGACTATTGGGCAATTGCAAACGACCATTCAAACGATAGACACAGAATGGCAAACTGAACCGCAGAAAATTGCTGAAACTGAATCCGCCAGCGCCAAAGTGCTACAGGAAGAACAAGAGCTGGTGACAAAACTGACCGAACAGTTATCGCTTGTGGGTGAAAACTTGCCCGCTCAAGGCAAAGAGAATTTACTGATTGACCGCCTGAACAGCCGCCGACAAGATTACGAAAGTTATGCTTCCCGTTGCAAAAGCCTAACAGAAGAGCTGGAACTGCTGGTTTCAAAACAAGTTAGCGGACAAGCACAAATTGACTCCTATAAAGAGCGTTTGGATTATTTCAGCACTCAGCTACATACCGAAGAAGTGGTTGGTTTACACCTGGCCTTGGTCGAAAAACAGAAATTCATTGCCGATAAAGAGCAACTCATCAAGCAATTGCAAGCTGAGGCGGAATCTTTGGACAAAGCCATTGCCGATAAAATGCAAGAAACCCAATTCACCAACCTGGATGAGATTAGCCGAATCTTGGAATTGATGGTTAGCCAACCCGTGTTTGCTGAAGAAAAAGTAAAGCTGGATGACAATATTACCCAGTGGGGAACACAGCTAGAAACGCTTTATGGGCAATTGGAAAGCCCAGATGTTAATGCCAAACTTGAGTTAGCACCCGAAGAAATCGCACTGCAATTAAAAGCCGCGAAAGAAAAAATGGAACTGGCTGAGTTGGAAGCGCATCGCCTGGAAACGATAGTCCGCGAACAAAAACAATACAAGGCTAAACAAGCCGCTATCCTGGTACAACTGAAAAGCCAACAAGCGCTCGTGCAACAGGCAAGTGCCGAAATTGCGGAGCTTTCAGCGCAAAATGGCATGGCTTTTCGCCGCCGTGTACAAGAACAGATGGTTGAACGACTGTTGTCACAAACCAATGCGACGCTGGAAAAAATCAGCGGTCGCTATTATATAAGGCAAAAACCCAGCGACAGGGGCTTAGCTTTGGAAATCGAAGACACCTATCAAGGCAATGTCCGGCGCTTACCCAAAACCTTGTCTGGCGGCGAGAGTTTCATCGTCAGTCTCGCACTGGCATTGGGGCTTTCGGAATTGGCAAATAACGGCAAGTCGGTGGATTCCTTGTTCCTCGATGAAGGTTTTGGCAACCTGGATGCAGAAACCCTGTATACCGTCATCAACACCTTGGAGAGCTTGCGGGCGCATGGCAAAACCGTAGGCGTTATCTCCCACGTAGAGGCCGTGCAGAAACGCTTTAAGGCACAACTGCAACTGGTCAAAAAACCGAATGGATTGGGTGAATTGAGGAAAGTGTCTTAAGTTGC
>JABFSV010000339.1 GCA_013140405.1 Methyloglobulus sp.
AAAATTTCGTCTCTACAGGTTTTCATTTTTTAAGCGACTGCTTCAGCAGCTGCAGTTTTACCAATAATTGACTCGTCTTCTTGGTCGATAATACCGAATTCCATCATCAACTCTTCCAGTTCATCCATTGTGATGGGTGTTGGAATGATGAAATTTTTATTATCACGAATCTTCATCGCTAAATCACGATACTCTTGCGCCTGTTTATGGCCTGGCTCGTATTCGATAACCGTCATCCGACGAATTTCAGCACGTTGAACCACGTTATCACGCGGTACAAAGTGAATCATTGTCGTGCCGATTTTTGCAGCTAAAGCAGATATCAATTCATCTTCACGCGCAGTTTCACGTGAGTTACAAATTAAACCGGCCAAACGTACACTGCCTGAGTTAGCGTATTTCACGATACCTTTAGCAATGTTATTTGCCGCGTACATCGCCATCATTTCGCCTGAGCAAACGATGTAAATTTCTTGGGCTTTATTTTCACGGATTGGCATGGCGAATCCACCACACACCACATCACCCAATACATCATAAAAAACGAAATCGAGTTCATCATCATAAGCACCTTCTTCTTCAAGAAAGTTAATCGCTGTGATAACGCCGCGGCCTGCACAACCAACTCCGGGCTCAGGACCACCTGATTCAACGCATTTGATGCCGCCGTAGCCGACTTTCAATACATCTTCGAGTTCGAGATCCTCAACGCTGCCTGCTTCAGCTGCCAAACTCATAATAGTGGTTTGAGCTTTTGCATGAAGGATTAAACGGGTAGAGTCGGCTTTTGGATCGCACCCTACAATCATTACTTTGTTACCTAATTCTGCCAAAGCAGAAACCAGGTTTTGAGTTGTAGTAGACTTACCAATTCCACCTTTACCGTATATTGCACATTGACGTAATCTTGCCATGATCTTCTCCTCTTATAGGACGTTGTTGTTAATGACATTATGGAGTAAGCAAACGCTGTGCCAGCAATGAATAATTATTTAAGCCACTGAATATATTAAATTTTTATTATGAAACAATAAATAATTAGCGTTGTGTTTCTAACATTTTGTTACGCTTCTGTAGGCTTACCCACACCAATTGTAGGGAAATTGTAATTGTTAGTTTACGCGGCACATAGGTAACTTTTACAACACTCAAATTTGTAATGAACCGAACAATATACATAAACCTCCATGCAATTTACTAATTTGCAGGCTTACTTAACCTTATATTTATCATTAGGTTATTATGTTTATTGACATCTTCTAAGAAACTGGAGTGATTATTGCTTTATCTTTCTAAAGATACACATCCTAATTATGGAGCTGGCAATGTCATCAGTTGATTTTTCTGAAATATTAAATGGTCTGTACGAAAATAAAGTTATTCCTTATATAGGGCCAGGCGCACTTTTTGATGCTACCAATAAACTAACGGGGGAAGCAATGCCCGCCGACAGCAACAGTTTGATTCTGGCAATGAATAACGGCAGACCCATGGCGCCGAAATTGATGTATGAATTTCCTCGTGCCGCTATGAACCAGGAACTTAAAAGAGGCAGAAATTTTCTCGGCCAATTTCTTACCAAGTTATATGGTGACACCGAATATACACGTGCTTCGGCCCACAATTGGCTGGCAGAATGGAAACCTGCTTATGTCATTGATGTGAATAGGGATACGCAACTACAAGATAGCTATGCCGATGAAAAACATACGCTGATTCTAGGTCTGGCAAGAATCACTGCCAACCATTTCCGCTTTAAAATCTATCATTATGATGGCAAGCAATATAATGAGATACCCCAAGAAAAGGTAGATACCTCATTGCCGATCCTGTTTAAACCTATGGGCAGCCCTAAACCCGAAGCTAACTTCATTGCATCCGATGCTGATTATGTTGATTACATTACCGAGTTAATGGGCGGCTTTGCTATCCCTGATTTTCTTAAAGAGTACCGCAAGGGCAAGCAATATTTATTAATCGGCTTACCGCTAAATAGGGATTCAGAACGCATGGTGATGAGTGATATCGTCCATGATGCCGCAGACAAAAAAGGCTGGGTGTTAAACAAAAACCCAACCCCTAAAGAAATACGCTATTGCAAAAAAATAGGCCTGGAAATCCTGGATGCGAGTGTTGAAGACTTGCTAGATACGCTCAAGATTAGTGGTAATTTTTAAAAAATTAGCTTTGGCCCTCAATACCTTCAGTACTTTGAGAACGACGGATATGGCGGTAGCAGAATTCTGCTAGGTAACGTGGCAAACGTTTCGGGTTGATTGCATGGTAAGTACCCGTAATCACATTTTTCACATTGCCTGTCATCGTGTTGACCCAGGTAAACTCCTCTTTGGTGACACTGGGGGCCACCCGCCCGTGGCATCACGATTTCGACTCCATTATTGCCAACACACCTCAGAGGATTTTTGAAACTATTCCTCAGGACCAAAACATTTGGGATAATCGATACAAACCTCGCATGAAGGCGCACGGCAAAGATACAAGCCTTCTGCTTCGCAAAGCTGTTTATACAGAAACTTTTTCCATTTCATGTCTTTGTCATTCTTTGCCGCCAATTCGGGAAAGTTGTAGTGCAGCATCGCGCTCAATTGTGGGCGCGACCACAGGCCTAAATCCTGCCACAGATGATCGCCCCCCAAACATCCGGCAACAATAATAGCAATCATCCAGTCTATTTCAACAGCTTCAGGCCTGGCGTAATGCTTTAATAGATTGACCAGATCGGCTTTTTCCAGCATACGGCTAAAATCCAACTTGCTGCCTGATAGCGCTTGTTTCGGCAATTTACATTCTGGAAAAAAGTAGCTATTTAACGCATAAAACTGCTCAGCTTCCAACCCAAGATAATCAGGCAACACACCCTGCCCAACAGACCAACTGGCTATCATGTAAGCCAGCCAGTTGCGGTTAGGATTCGTTGATGGCTTCGGTTTGATCCCGTTGTAGACCTGTTCCCGGTTATCCTGAAGTTGCGGAGCAGCGGACATCATTAGTATTCGACCAGAATATCTTCATCCCTGACAATCATCTGGCATGCCAAACGCCAAGGTGAAGGCAGATCATCCACAATCATTTTTTCCATTTCTTCTTTGCTGATTTTGCCACTAACGCGCAGCACTTCTTTTTCTTTTTCGGTTAATGGGCCGCCCATGCGTTGATGTTTTTGATCAATACTGCTGACTTTGACCAGACAGGTGCCGCATTCACCGTCCTGGCATTCATAATTGATCGGAATTTTATTTTCCCGTGCCAGTTTCAATAATGATTCGGTGTGGCTGCCTGCAACCGCATAGACCGTTTTGTCCCGGTATTCGGGATTTGAAAAAGTAACTAAAGCCATGATTGACTCCTTATAAAATAAGTTAGAAATAATTTTAAATCTGCACTTAAACAGGCCTAATGCTGATTTCCCCGCCCAACACCTGCGCTTGACAAGCCAGACGGTTATGTTTGCCTGCCATGTTTTCACGCAGGACTTTATCTTCCAAAACTGACGGTTCAGTCAGGTTATTCCAACCTGAAGTGACCTTAGTAATACAGGTGCCGCATTCGCCTTCACGGCAACCGTAAACAATCCCTGATCCCACTTTTTCGGAAATTTCGATCAGTCGGGTTCCCGCAGGTGCGTTCACGGTAACGTTTATGTCTTCAAAAGTAATCGATGCTTTTGGCATTGCTATTCTCCTAATGTTTAAAAAAATTATTAAGCAAGATCGGCCATATCAATCACTTTGGGTTGCCTTAAACCCATTAGCTCTTGCGCCAATTCATGCCCGAATTCTCGGCAGATGATGATTTCTTCATCGGTCGGAATTAACTTCAGACGTAATCCCGGAATAGGAACACGTAATTTGAGACCGCGTAACCGGTCTTCAACCATTTTCACGGCTTCCCCAGTCCAGCCATAAGAGCCGAATACGCCCCCGAGCTTAGACTTGAGGTTGATGACGACCAGTGAGGACAATAAATCCCACACCGGCTTAACCGCATCGCCGTTGATAGTCGGTGTACCAAACAGGATGCCATCTGCACCTTCTATTAAGTCCACGAACGGTGCGATTTCGCTGCCTTCCAAGTCATATAACGACACCCGGACATGTTCTACGCCCATTGCGCCTTCATAAATGGCTTCAGCCATCCGCCGAGTACTACCGTAGGAGCTAATGTAAAAAATCAACAAAGTTTTTTCGCCAGTACTGATTTCGCTGTGTAACGGTGACAGGGATAATTCCCGGTAGCGCTTAACATACCGTTGGGGTTGGTCGCGTAATAAAGGGCCATGTGCGGGTGCGATTTTGTTAAGCGGCAGTAAAGGTTCGATTAAATCGAGCGCACGGTTCACATAGTCCTTAAATGGCCGCATGATGTGGGCATAGTAATATTCAAACGAGAAACGGAAATCACCGACTTCGTCGTTAAACAAGCGCACATCACAATAATGGCAACCAAACACATCACCAGAAAATAAAATCTTTTCTTCTTCTAAATAGGTGCATTGAGTGTCCGGCCAATGCAAATAAGGCGTGTGCAAAAACGCAAGAGTGCGGTCGCCCAACGATACTTTGTCACCCGTCAGAACCGGGGTAAACTTAAAGTCATCCTGTTTTAACAGGGCTTTCAGCATCGATTGCGCTTTCTGCGATATATAGAGCTGCGCTTGTGGCGCACGGCGCATGAGTTCAGGTAATGCGCCGGTATGGTCCGGCTCGAGGTGGTTCAAGACGATAACTTTAATTTCGTCATACCGTGCGACCGTCTCCAAACGGGCAAAAAAGACATCAGCAAAATTTTCTTTGACGGTGTCAATAATCGCAACACCTTCTCTGCCTCTCACCACATAGGCATTGTAGCTTGTGCCATTGGCGGTCTTTAAAATGATGTCAAAATTACGGAGTGTCGGGTCAAGCGCACCTATCCAATGGACGCGATCGGATAAACTCACCGCTTGGGGAACGCCATCTATCGCTAAGACAGGTGGTTTACTCATGACCGCAACGAGCTTGTACAAGCGATCTAGTACAGCTCTCCAAGTCAGTAGTGTCCGTCTTTTCTTTTAAGCCTATCCAGTCGTCCACCGCTTTTTGGTCAAACCCAACCATCAAGCTATCGCCGACTCGCATTAAGGGGCGGCGGATTAGCAAGGGATTTTCCAGCATCAGCGCAATTGCTTCCTGCTCAGTCAGCTTATCAGGTTCAACTTCACCCTGTTTAATTGCAGGTGCGCTGACATTGAACCAATCCCGCACTGGCAACGCGCCGAAAAATGGACGCAAATATTCTGGTTGCCAGTTTTCAGTTAATAAGTTTTTTGCTACGACCTGATGTCCGGCCGCTGCTAACAGTTTTTTCTGCTTGGTGTTGTTAACACACCCTGGCTTTTCGTAGAAATAGACCGTTACCATTGCCGTTGGCCTGTTAATGCGACTGTAACTCGGCCATGGCTTCGGCCATTTTTTCTGGCGGAATACCCGTTAACGATCCGGGCGGATTTATTGCCTCGCCCAGCGAGTTTAATATCGCACCTTCTATCGGGCAAATACTGGCGCATTGAAAATCAGGGAAGTCCCCTTCGCATTCAGTGCATTTTTTAGGATCAACCAAAAAATGCGGCTTGGCTTCGTAAATGGCATTACTGGGACAAACCGGTTCGCAAGCAAAACAATTAACGCAAGACTCAATAATTTTTACTGCCATGACAAACTCCTAATTCTTATCGTTTCCATGCTCTGGCATGGAAACGGATAAATCGCGACAAATACCGAAGCAAAGTTGGGATAGTTACGTTAGCCCGAACTACCCAATTCGCTTGTTACGCGCTTGCCCTAGCAGCCTCAGGCGTTGTATCCAACTTACCCGTAGCCGCCATTTCCTTGTAAACTGCCATGACTGCTTCTTCAATGGATTCCATCGCATGTTCGCCATTCGGCATAATTCCCGCATTTTCAAGCATTTCCCAAGGTTCATAACCGACTTTGGAACATAACACCGCCTCGCAACCTGCCAAAGCGCGGACAGTCACTTGCAACACACTTTCACCATCACCACAAGAAGTGTCACCGCCACAGTATTGATCGGCTTTACGATGGCTGATAAAACGCACACCCTCTGGCGAGGCTTCATAGATCAGGAATTCTTTAGCATGTCCGAAATGTACGTTGATAACACCCTGCCCACTGGTTGCGACTGCCATCAATACCGGACGTGTTGTAAGCTTGGGTTCGGCTTTATGTTGTTCAGCTTTTGCAGATTTTTCCAAACGTTTGCTGTCCATTTCTTCTTGAATAGCTTGATGAATTACTTTGCGCTTTTCCATTGCAGCCTGATAATCGATTTCCATATCTTCGATCTTGTCCAGAGTAAACTCATCACCTCGATCTTCGCCTAACATGCCCACCGCATCAGCGCGGCATTGACGGCAATGGCGCATCATGTTCATATCGCCGGAGCAACTATCTTGAAGGTCTTGTAATTCATCCGGCGTAGGCCCGCGCTGCCCCATCACCCCATAAAAAGTGCCATGCTCGGCTTCAGCAATCAGCGGCATCACGTTATGCAAAAATGCACCTTTCGATTTGACCACCTTACTGACTTCAGCCAGATGTTGATCGTTAACGCCGGGTATCATCACTGAATTAACCTTAACCAGAATGCCTTTGGCAATCAGCATCTCCAGACCTTTTTGCTGTTGTTCAATCAGGATTTTCGCGCCTTTTTTGCCTTTAATGCGTTTGTTTTTCCAGAAAATCCACGGATAAATCTTCGCGCCGATTTCAGGATCGACACAATTGATGGTAATCGTGACATGATCGATATTGTGCTTGGATAATTCTTCTACCGCATCGGGCAGAGCCAAGCCATTCGTGGATACACAGAGTTTAATATCCGGTGCTTCTTCACTTAACCGACGAAAGGTTTCAAAGGTACGTTCTGGATTAGCTAACGGATCACCGGGGCCGGCGATACCTAATACAGTCATTTGCGGAATGTTCGCCGCTACCGCCATCGTCTTTTTAACGGCTTGATCGGGCGTTAGTAATTCAGACACCACACCAGGACGCGACTCATTGGCGCAATCGTATTTGCGGTTACAGTAATGGCATTGGATATTACACGCTGGAGCTACAGCGACGTGCATCCGGGCAAAATAATGATGGGCATCTTCCGAATAACACGGATGGTTCTGCACTTTCTCCCGAATTGAATCCGGCAACGAGTCCATTTGATTATCGGTAGTACCGCAAGAACTTGCTGAACAGCCGCCTTTTGCTGCGGGCGCATCGTTTAATACTGGCAATTGCATCGGGTTAACCTCGTAAGTTGCATTTACTTAAAGTAAAAGCACAGGCTGTGCCAACGCCAGAATATTATTTTAACCTATTGATATTTATATTTATATTTATTACTAATGAAGGCTATTGTTGCAAACTCAACAGTCATTTTTTTAGGTTTTGTAATGAATAGCACAATAGGGGCTGCTTAAAAAATTGTCATTATTTCCCTTATTGCAAATCCAATGGGTAATTCGCACTTAGGTACTGAACCCTTAATTAACCCAATCTTAGCCATCTGCGAAAACAGAGATAAATCCAGCTATATTTTCCTAACCGCCCTATTTCTGATAAACTAAACTAACTTAATTTAGTTTACTAAGGCTTTGTATGAAAACCATCAATATCCATGAAGCAAAAACGCACCTATCCCGTTTAGTCGAACAGGCAGTTGAAGGCGAACCCTTTATTATCGCCAAGGCCGGAAAGCCATTAGTTAAAGTCTCTGCCTTAACCTCATCAGCTAATGATCAGATACGACGGACGGGTTTTTTAGCTGGTTCATTTACTGTGCCGAAAGACTTCGACTACATGGGTGAAGATGATATCGCCGATCTGTTTAGCGGCAGTTGATGAAACTCTTGCTGGATACCCATTTGTTGTTATGGGCGGCGAGTACGCCAGAAAAAATGCCGATTGCCGCGCTTGAACTCATCGACGATACGCAAAACGTATTGCACTTCAGCCCAGCTTCACTTTGGGAAATTTCTATCAAGAACAGCCTTGGCCGCCCGGATTTTCAAGTTGATGTGCGCGTATTGCGGCGTGGCCTTCTGGATAACGGCTACAACGAATTGCCCATCACTAGCGAACACGCCGTATTTCTATCAAATCTGCCGCCCCTGCACAAAGACCCGTTTGACCGTATCTTAATCGCCCAAGCCACGGTTGAAGGCTTTACTTTATTAACGGCTGATTCAGTGGTTGCTGAGTATCCAGGCTCGATTAGGAAAGTTTAGCTTCAGGTTTATTGGACTATAATTCGGGCGTAGAGTTATGGCGTTAGTAATGTTTTGTGTCGCTACGGGTTGTTTTAATCGGGTTCTTCGCCCAGGGTCACGTTATACGGTATTGATGAAGGAACTGCTGAGTTTTACTGTTTAATCCTCGACCAACTAAAAAATAATGGCACGCTCATCCCAACCAACGACATCTGGATTGCCGCAGTCGCTTTTCAACATGGGATGACTATGTATACAAAAGACCAGCATTTCAACAAGATTCAGGAATTATTACTTTGGTGAGTTATTTTCTCAAAGGCGGGTCTTGACCCGCCCTACCGTACTATGCTACGCCTATATTTATTGCTGTGAAGCGCGAAGAATTGACCATTTTATGGGGTAAATTGTAGCGCCTTGCCTACCCACTACTAGTGGCGATAATAACATAACCTTCATTAACATAAGCCAAAACCAAAACGTCAAGATACGCTAACGCGCATCCTGACTTACTTGGGTTGTTACGTTTTAGGATAACCTCAAGCCGCGCTGCATTCTTCCAACCAGGAAAACATTTTCAAGTTAAGTTTTCGAAAGGACTCTTGTTGGATGGGCTTGGTCACGTAACTGGTGCAACCGGCGACCATCCCTTTGAACTGGTTTGAAGGCGCATTATTGCCAGTCACCAAAATAATAGGGGTGATCCCATATCCTTTGATTTCCCTTATACGTACACAGGTCTCAAAACCATCAAGACCCGGCATCGTAACATCGAGAAAAATAAGGTCATATTGTCTACAGGCAACTTTGGTTAAGGCTTCTTCACCGCTACTGGCATAATCGATTCCACCTATTTGGGGGAAACACGAAAGGCTAGTACCTAACAACTTTTTTGCCGGATCGTAATCGTCCACTACCAAAGCCTTAAAGCAACTGACCGTAGCTGGTTTGTTTTTAAAAAAAGTAATTGCAGACTTATACATTTTCATTTTAACACCTCTATTTTTATTAGATTATTTAGCTCCAACGGCTTATTGAGCAATTCGATTTTTGATGATTAAAAACGTTCTATTCCGCTGGTCAGATGGTCTACGGACAGCGTTAAATCAAACAGTTTTAAATCTTTAAAAAAGCCTTACCGATAAGTCGAATACAAGATAACCTTATGCAAAGTGTTTGTTTGTTAACAAAGTCTCGATTTTAATTTTTAAATTCAGAATAAATGCGAAGTAGCTCAAAAATCGAAGATGAACTAGGGTCTGTTGACAATTAATATGAGATAATTATGCCAACATATTGAATAGGTTGGCGAATGGTAAGAAAAATATTGCGGGATGACCAATGGGAAAGGATTGGGTACATGTTGCGCGGCAAAA
>JABFSV010000506.1 GCA_013140405.1 Methyloglobulus sp.
AGGAACGCTTCAGCCTGACCTTAAAACCAAGCCCGTACCTGAAAAGACTGCCGTACTAGTCGCTGAAAGTGGCTATGAAATACTGACACTAGGACTGGATGAAAAATGCCTGAAATAACAAAAACTATCAAATCCGCCTGGTTTTCTGAGAAAGAGTACTTACAGCAATTTAAACAACTCATTAAACGGAAAGACCTAGAACTCCAACAAAAGTTTGATCCACACACATCTGTCGATAATCTGCTTAAGGAAAAGTCAGATTTTATAGATGAATTACTGAATTCTACCTGGCTGCATTTTCTTGGCAATTATGCCGATAACTTATGCCTGATTGCGGTAGGCGGTTATGGCAGAAGAGAGCTGTTCCCTCATTCCGATATTGATATTGTGATCGTCCTGGATCACAACAATATATCCGTTTATCAGGAAATGCTGACGAATTTCTCCACTTTTCTTTGGGACATTGGCTTAAAGCCGGGGCAAAGTGTACGTACTGTTGAAGAGTGCGTGACCGCCGCTATAAACGACCAAACCGTGATGACCAGCCTTATGGAAAATCGGCTAATTACGGGTAATGCTGCCCTTTATCAAAAACTCAGGAACGGGATAACGCCAGATAAAATCTGGCCGTCCGACCAATTTTTTGCTGTGAAAATGTGGGAGCAACTGCTGCGCCACGCGAAATACCACGATACTGCTTATAATCTTGAGCCCAATATTAAAGATGGACTGGGCGGTTTGCGGGATCTGCAAGTGATCACCTGGGTCTTTAAGCGCCACTACAATTCAGAAACATTAAGGGAATTAATAAAATACGGATTTTTACCGGAATCTGAATACAACCAACTTTTTGCTGCCCTACACGTCTTGTGGCGGATTCGTTACGCTTTGCACCTACTTACCAATAGCTGTGAAGACCGCCTGATTTTCGACTACCAAAGGGATCTCGCCCGACAATTCGGATTTAGTAAGGACAACCAGCAATACAATGAGGATGTTGAACAATTCATGCAGTTTTATTTTAAAACTATTCTTGAATTACAACATCTTAACGAAATGCTGCTACAGCTTTTCCAGGAACGTTTTGTTGTTACTGAAACAAACAAAGAGACAGAATCGCTTGATGATCGCTTTATCATCATCAACAACTACCTCGAAGCCAAAGATGAGCAGATTTTTGAGCGGCAGCCCTTAGCCTTATTCGAGATTTTTTTAATCCTGCAAAAAAACACAGAGCTAAAGGGTATCCGGGCGACGACAATCAGGCTGATCCGAAAAAGTCTGCACCTTATCGACGATAACTTTCGCCAAAACAAAACCGCCAACCATCTGTTTGTAGAGATTTTCCGCCAGCCAAATGGACTGACCACACAACTGCGGCGAATGAACCGATATGGGGTTTTATCCGCCTATCTTTCCAGTTTTGCCAATATCGTTGCCCGGATGCAGTATGACTTGTTCCATATTTATACGGTGGACGAGCATACGCTGTTTGTTATCCGTAACCTGCGTCGCTTTGCACTCGAAAAACACTGGGATGAATTGCCTTTCTGTAGTGAAATTTTTGTACTCATTAATAAACCGGAAATATTGTATATTTCGGCGTTATTCCATGATATTGCCAAGGGCCTGAACGGCGACCACTCAACCTTAGGTGAAGACATCGTCCGGGATTTTTGCCGTCAACACGGCTTTTCCACCCAGGATATTAAGCTCATCACTTGGCTGGTACGCAACCATCTGGTCATGTCCATGACCGCCCAGCGCATGGACATCAGCGACCCGGATGTTATTCAGAAGTTTGCCCAAAAAGTCGGCAGCATTGAGTATCTTAATCATTTATACCTGTTAACCGTCGCCGATATTCGGGCGACTAACCCCGGACTATGGAATGCCTGGAAGGATTCTTTGCTTAAAGAACTTTACAAGGCAACCAGAAGCACCTTACGGCGCGAATTACAGAACCCGCTTACCCAAAATGACCGAATCCAGGAAAACAAAAAGGAAGCGGAAGATGAATTGCGTAAGCTCGGCTTCACTGAAGCAGCGCTGGAAAAAGTCTGGCAGCATGTCAACGATGATTATTTTTTACGTTACTCAACCGATGAAATAGTCTGGCAAGCCTCAGCCATTGCATCAACCGATGATAATGACTTGCCGGTAGTCATTTTACGCCCACAAACTCGTCGGGGTAATGCGGAAGTCTTTGTTTATGCTAAAAATGTGGAAACATTATTTTCAATTAGCACAGCAACCCTGGATCAATTAGGACTCAGCATTCTTGATGCTAGGATCATGACCACCAACGATGATTATGTCCTCGATTCTTTCAATACCTTTCAAGTGCTTGAATATTCAGGCCAGCCTGTCAGTGAGGAATATCGGATAACCCACATCTGCAATACCTTACGCAACAATTTGCTGCATCAACAAGTTAAGGATCATATCAACATTCATCGCCTATCAAGGCAAGCCAAATACTTCCCGATTCCTACCGATGTCCAGTTTCAAGCCGATTTGCAGAATAACCAGACGATTCTTGAGCTTATCTCGACCGACAGGCCAGGACTGCTTTCCCAAGTTGGCCAGGTATTCAACAACCAGGGCATCAACCTGCATAGCGCCAGGATAACCACCATCGGTAGCCGGGTTGAAGATATGTTTTATATCACTGATTTACATTTGCAACCGTTGACCGACCCAAGCAAGCAGGAACTACTGCGCGAAGAATTGACCTTTGTCTTGGATGAAAATATGCCCGATAGAGTAACTTTGAACATGTAATTATAGATTCGGCCTTGTTAAGTTTTAAGATTCCGTTC
>JABFSV010000062.1 GCA_013140405.1 Methyloglobulus sp.
GTTGCTCTTGTCCGCTGCCGAAAACAAGCTCGAACACGGGATGCGCTGGATCGAATCCAAATCATTGTCGATCTTGTCGGACGCTGAAAACCGGGCCGACAAGGAGTGGGAGAAGGTGTTGTTCCAGGCGGACAGGCGGATTGACGACGCCGAACGGGAAACCGGGTTTTATTACCGGCGGCTTTTTGAGTTGGGCCAACAGAAAATTGACGATGCGGCCAACCGGGCCGAATCCCTGGCCAGGGAGATCCTCGGTGTCGGTCCCCAGGCGACCTTGCGGCGTGGCTTTGCAATCGTTCGCGATGAAAATGGCGAGCCGGTCGTCACGGCAGCACAGGCGGTGCAGGAAGCGTCGCTGAATATTGAGTTCAGGGATGGCACCATTGATGTCAAAACAGCAGCAAACTAAGTTTTCAATTTTGGAGAAAAAGATGGGCACCCAAACACAATTATTTAAAGATAACTATAATACCTTAAAACAAATCGCCGAAACGCTCAGGACGCAGCAAGAACCTGATATCGATGCCTTGATCCCGATGGTGGACAGGGCGACTGCGGCTTACAAGGTGTGCAAGGCTAGGATTGACGCAGTTAAACAGGCGTTTTCTGAGAAGGTGCCTACCCAGGACGGCAACCCAGAACCCTGAGGGTTTAGGGTGGGCTGCCATGTTTTGGAAAATGTCCCAGCCGCTTGGGGGTCAATGCACAATGGGCTAAAGTGCTCGGCTAACATAAAATCAGTTTGCAGGATTGTGGGTCGTGGAAAAAGCGGGTTGGCCTTATCTGAAATATTTAGCTTGGCGTGGCCGTGCAACCATCTTTTGCGATTTTCTTTTGCTGGTTTACGGCTGCTGGCTGATGTTCGTCCGTGGCGAACTATGGTTGGGTTCGGGTGTGCTGATTGTCGGGGTATTTTTCGGTGTACTCAGCATGTTTGTCCACAATTTGGCAGTGTCGATGGATAGGGACATCGAAAAAAACAAACAAGAAGTTGAACGCCTGAAAAACGGTGAAGGAAGTTGACAAGGGGTTGGCATGGATGAACCCACCAAGAAAGCGGCCAAGAAGATAGCCAAGTGCCTGGCCTTGGCCCAGTCCGGGAATGCCCATGAAGCGGAGGCGGCACTTAGGCAAGCGAAGGCTTTAATGCTAAAGCACCGGCTGACAGAGGTGGATGCCACAATCAGCGCTGTCAATGAACGCGATTCCAGCACCACAGCAATACGTATTCCATTTTACGTGTTTGGCTTGGCAAGGACGGTTGGCGACTTTTTTGGCTGCGCTGTCCTGTCATGCCGGAACGGCATTGAAAAAGCGCTGGTGCGTTTTGTTGGGGTTGGCGTCAAGCCCGAACTGGCCGGATATACCTTTGAGGTGTTGCAGCGGCAATTAAAAGGTGACCGCCGGCACTATGTAGCGTCCTTGGGCGGGTGCAGCCGGGCCATTAAAAATAAGCGCGGAGATTTGTTTTGTATGGCCTGGTTAGAAAATATCAAAAAGCAAGTCCACCAGTTTGCCAACCCTGCCGACGATGCCATTATTGCCGCCTATATGGAAAGGGAATATGGTGTGCTTCCTTTCGGTAAGGCTAAAATAACGGGCGGTTTCAACCGTTCTGACCATGCCGCCTGGTATGCAGGGCAGGAAGCCGCAGAAAACGTGTCGTTGCACAGGCCTGTCCAGACTAAATCCAACCTCCTGATCAAGTGATTGATGTTGTTGCCACGGGCGGCAAACGCTGCTGCAAATGGTTGGCGCCGTCTTTTTTTTGCGGTGGCCCCTAGCGGTACAAAGATTTTCGTGCGCATTTCAGATATATTGATGCCTACCGGTTAGCCGTCATGACGAATCCACAATACTTATTGAAAAATACAAATGCTTATGAAACCAAACAAGGATAAAACCGATATTCTGCTTTCTGGCGAAAGGGTGTGCCTCGAAACCGGTGTTTTTGAGCTGACGGCCGAAGAGCAGCGCCTCATGATAATACTGCTGATCGCAAATGCACGGGACATGGGCCGCGAAGAACAGGCAACCGCAAACAGCGTGTTGGCGACTTTGCTTAGGAACCAATCGGCCATTGCGCCTTTGCAAAACGCAACCGTGCATTAATGACGGCAGGGGTTGCCATATTATTGGTTCACCTGCCATTTAAGGCCGCCATTATAAGAATGATGGCTTACATAGCATAATTCCGTCCAATGTACGCAAAAACGGCGGACACGGGCTAAGATTTTACGAAAAAGTGACAGATAAATGCGTATTTCAGCCGAACATTACTCATTGTGGCCAACGACTATTCAAAAAATTGGCTTTTGACCATTCAGCCGCAGTTCCTGCTGTCCGTGCAAAGGTCTTGTTTAATATATCTGCTGATCTTTAGGGGAAAAAGGGTGTCTTATCAGTGCAGGGATATCAAAATAGATCTGGGGATGGCAGTGAGGTTGCCAACGGAAAAGTGATCCTAAATTCAGCCCCAGGATCGACGTTAACCACATCAAGCCGCCCCTTCATATTCACGGCCATATGTTGCGACAAGGCCAACCCGATGCCTGTGCCGACGGTCTCACGGGTGAGTTCGTTCTCGGTGCGGTAAAACAGTTTAAATATTTTCTTCATCTGGTCCTTGGCAATGCCTGGGCCATAATCACGGACGTAAAATTGAACAGGGCCGGCACTTAAAACGCGGCAGCCCATTTCGATGGCCTTGCGGTCGGCATTGGTGGAAAACTTAATGGCATTGTCGGTCAGGTTGATCATAATTTGCATCAGCCAGTCGGGATTGACACGGATTGTGGTTTGCTCTGTCTTGTGGTCGTATATCGATATTAATTCAAAACCAGCGCGTTCGACCTGGGTTGAGATCTTCGACCGTATACTCTCCATTAATTCGGCCACCGTCAGGCATTTCAGGTCAGGGTGCCTCTCATTACGGGTCATTTTAGCGAGTTGCAGGACATTATTGATCAAACGGGTCAGGCGTTCGCTTTCATCCAGGATAAAATCGTAATAGGATTTCTTCTTGGTTTCGTCGACCCAGCCGTTTTGCAGCATCTCGCCGCACATGCGGATCGAGGTGAGCGGGGTCTTTAGCTCATGGCTGACCGCCGATACAAAATCCTGTTGTTGGTTGACAAGGTTAATTTGGCCGGTGCCAAGACGGTACATTAAATAAAAACCGGCCATAAAAAAGATAACCAACACCAGCGTCAGCCAGATAATGATCCAGCCTCCTGGCCCAATAGGGAGTTGGGTAATACTAAAAACCAGTTGTAACTCACTCAATGGATCCGTTAATTGTGCTTGAAAAAGTAATTCGCCATTTAATTCGCGGGCACTTGATAAATAACCGCGAGCGGTTCGGCCGGTAAATGCAGACAGGACATTGCCTTGGAAGACAACCAGCAAATTGCTCATTTGCGAAAGCGACGTTTCCTGAAAAGCCGAATTGATAGTCCCTTGCAGAAATGCTTCTTTCCCTATCAACAAGCCTTGAATATAGCGCTGGCCATTTAGCCACACCTTTCGGAACAGGACAAAGTGGCCGCTATCGAGTTGGCTGAACTCAAAGGGATCAATGGCGCTTTCAAAGGTGTGGATGCGTAAAGGTTTTACCTCAGGCCGAATGCCGGGGGTTGCCGGAAGCTGGCTTGCCCCCACCGAATTGCCAGATGATTTTTTCGCCCTATCAACAGCCTCGGGCAAGGCATTGTACTCAGTTCGCACTTTCTTTTGTACTTGCCCTTTTGACTTTTCCTGTGTTGGTGCCAGTTTCGGTTTAGCGGCCCCAACTTGAAAGGTTTGTTTTAAATCTAAATCCTCCAATCGTCCCAGATTGATCTCTTGCTGGTTTTTTGCC
Organism: Methyloglobulus sp.; assembly: GCA_013140405.1. GTDB lineage: Bacteria > Pseudomonadota > Gammaproteobacteria > Methylococcales > Methylomonadaceae > Methyloglobulus. The sequence goes on from JABFSV010000062.1 coordinate 3,860, forward strand.
GGTGCTATTTTTTTTAGTTCGTCAAAAACCGCCTGCCCTTCGCTTGCCGGGGAGGCGACGGATTGTTCAAGCTTACTGGCCAAAGCGCTTCCAGTTACGGGGGTTGCCTCTTTTTCTGGCTCACTCGACCCACTGGCCTGCGGGTTAAATGAATTATTGTCTGCGGCCTTATCCTGCTTACCGGCTACGGCAGCCTGATTACTGACCAGTCGGTTTTCGCTTAATATCTGTTGTATCTGGTTTTGTAAGGCGGTTCTTGCTGACAGTTCACGTTCGGCAATGCCATAATTTCGGGCTTTATCGATGTCTTCAGGAATAACAGGCGTTAACAGCTGACCTGCGGCATCCACCTGGAAATAGCCAATCAAACCGGGGATATCGGACTGGACTGGAAATTGCGAAAGCGGCGAGCGCTGGACAAAGTTTGCGGACGGGGCACCCACTATATTGAGAAAGGCATAATCGGTAAATGGCCGTTGTTCTTCGGCGGTAACCAGATTGATGAGCTGCTTGTTGATGCGATGGGTGAATTCATCCGCCATCAGTTGATGCTGGTGAAAGGTTTCCCACTTCAAGCGGCTGTACGATTGTTGGACCAGGGCCGCAGTCGGGATTGAAAGGCACAGGAAAAATAATAATAATGTCCATCGTAACTTTGCTTTATCCACGCTTTTTAGACGGTTGCGCTTCATGGGGGCAGGCCGACTAGCCGGTAACCGGCACCGCGCACGGTAACCAGGAATTGTGGTTCGGTGTGGTCTAGTTCAATTTTTCGGCGGAGCTTGGCGATATGAATATCGACGGTACGGGTTTCGATATCCAGCGGGTTGGCATAACCCCAGACTTTGCTTAACAGTTCGTCGCGCGGTACCGGCCGCTGCGCATGGCTTTCTAAATATTGCAGAATTTCTATTTCACGGCGGGTAAACGCAATGGTTTCAGCTGCCCGCTGGCCAGCCAAGTTTTGGCAATCAATTGATAGCGCACCTCCCAGGATTATTATTTGGTTTTGCGGTAAGCCGTTTTGGGTCCGGCGCAAGACGGCTTGAACCCTTAGCACCAATTGGGCTACAGAAAACGGTTTGGCGACATAATCGTCCGCCCCCAGGGACAAGCCTTCGATGATGTCCTCATCGTTAGTCTTGGCCGTCAGCATGATGATGGCCTGGCCCCGATCCTGTTCACGGATCCGGTTACATATGTCAAACCCGTTTATGCCAGGCAACATCACATCCAACAATACTAAATCATGGTTCCCCGTCAACGCCTTTTGGAGACCTTCTTCGCCATGTCCGGAACTATCGACATCATAGCCATGATAAACAAACACGTCGACCAGGCCGGTACGGATCGCGGCTTCATCCTCAATAATCAGCAAACGGAGCTTACGGGGCATAGTGTAACCTCGACTCAAAACGCTGACAGTTTAACAGGCAAAATCCGATTTAAAGACTTACGTAATGTAAATGTTTTGTAAAAAGCTGGCCTGAAAGTTTTACCAAACGGTGCCTGTTTATACCCTTGGCCCACGCATAGACTGTGCTTCGACAATTAATCGTAGCAAGAGGCAATCTATGACTTTAATCGCAAGACTTTCAAGGCTGTTCCAGGCCGATTTGCACGCGCTCCTGGATCAAATAGAAGAACCGGGGCAGCTACTCAAACAGTCCATTCGGGACATGGAAACGGCCATCGCCGCAGATGAACGGCAAATCCGCTGTTTGGAAGACGACCGGCAACTATTAAGTAGCAAACTTGGCCACTTCACCGGGTCCTTGGTGGATCTGGAAGGGAAGCTGTCGCTCTGCTTTCATTCTGACAAGGACGATCTTGCCCGGTTGTTGGTCAAGCAAAAGCTTGAAATTCAACAAGCCACGCAGGTGTTGACGGAAAAGATAGCCATCATTAAGGATCGGGCTCAACGTCTAATTCAACACCTTGCCGAACGAAAATCACAGTTGGCTGCCATGAAGCAAAAGGCCGACGTATTTCTCGATGAAAGCAACCCTTGCCCAGCCCATTGGGAACATTTTACGGGTTCCGTTCGGGACGAGGATGTCGAAGTCGCTTTCTTGTACGAAAAACAAAAATGGGGTGAATCATGAAAAAGGCCACTTTTGGGGAAGGCGTTGTTATTGCCCTGGTCAGCAGCATTATCGCCAGTGTTGTATTTGTTTCTTTGAGCTTCTTGTTGTCAAAGGAAACCGTCTTTCGGCTGTTAACCAGTGGCTTGGCCTTTGCCTACAGCTTGTATTTGCTTGCCCGCAGCCAAGGGCAGGTCGGCCGGGTCACAGTTATTTTAGCCTGGTGCCTCCTGTTGTCCGCGCTTTGGGTGTTTTACCCGTCACTGACCTTTTTTATGCTTTTCCACATCATGGCGATCTGGTTGGTCCGTTCGTTATACCGCTATACCAGCTTGTTTTCTTCACTGGTCGACCTGTGCCTAAACGCACTTGGTGTGGCATCTGCTTTTTGGGCGATGCATCACACTGGCAGCCTGTTTCTATCCTTCTGGTGTTTCTTTCTGGTCCAGGCATTATTTGTTTACATCCCTATCGGCAGTGGTCACCAGAACCTTGATCGGTCAGGCCAAACCAACAACGAACCCAATTTTGACTGCGCATACCAGGCCGCTGAAGCTGCCGTGCGTAAACTTTCAACATTAAGATAGGAGACTGTCCTTATGAAAACCAAGCCCTTAACCATCGGTTTATTAGTTGCTACCGTAGCCACCGTTACCTATTACCCAGCGATCCAAGAGGCAATCGCCACAACCACCAAACGGTTCAACACGCCCCCAAATGTAATCAATCCGGTTGCGTTGCCGTCGATCGCCCCCAACCAACAGCCACAGATCGAGGTCGTGTTCGTGCTCGACACCACTGGCAGCATGGGTGGATTGATCGCAGCGGCCAAGGAGAAAATCTGGTCTATCGCCAGTACCATGGCTTCCGCGCAAACAGCACCGATTATCAAAATGGGACTGGTGGCTTACCGTGACCGGGGTGATGCTTACGTGACCCAAACCATACCCTTATCCAGCGACTTGGATTCGATGTATGCAAAATTGATGGATTTTCAAGCCGATGGCGGCGGCGATGGGCCCGAAAGCGTTAACCAAGCCCTGCACGATGCCGTGGATAACATGGGCTGGAGTCAAAATTCTAACACGTACAAAGTAATTTTCCTGGTGGGCGATGCACCGCCGCATATGGATTATCAAGACGATATCAAATATCCGGTGACGGTGGCGTTGGCTAAACAAAAAGGCATCATCGTCAATACCATTCAGTGTGGGCAAGACCGGAGCGCTAGAGACGATTGGCAGCACGTCGCCAGTTTAGGGCAGGGCAGCTATTTTCAGGTGGAACAATCCGGAAACGCCGTTGCAATAGCCACCCCATACGATAAAAAACTCGCAGAATTATCGTCCAAACTGGACAATACCCGTCTGTTTTACGGCAACGATGAAGAAAAAGCAAAGCTGGCAAGCAAAAAGGCTGCAACCGATAAGCTTCACAAAGAAGCCAGTACCGAATCACAAGCCCGCCGCGCAACATTTAATGCATCTGCAAGTGGCAAAGCCAATCTACTTGGCGAAAACGATTTGGTGGATGCCGTAGCCAGCGGGAGAGTTAAACTGTCTAGCCTTCCGAAAAAGTCCCTGCCTGAAAGCCTACAAGCCATGCCAGCAGCAGCCCAAGAAGCATTTGTCGGCAATGCTAAGAAGGAACGGAGTGAGCTTGAATCGGAAATCAAACAACTGTCTGAGCAGCGTAACGATTATCTTCGTCAGAAAGTGGTAGCCGATGGCGGCAAAGAAGATTCGCTTGATGCCAAACTTTATGGGGCAATCCGAAATCAGGCTAAGGATAAGGGCATGGTGTATGGTTCAGACAGTGCTAAATATTAGCTGTTTTGGTTGACACCATCGTTTTAAGACTGTTTTCAAACTTCAGTAAAGACACCACAACTGAATAAGAGGTAAAAATGAAACGATTACGGGCATTCAAAAATTTGGGGTAGCGCAAAAATTGAAATCAAGAACGTCCGACAGGTTTAAAACTCTTAGAACTGTTTAGGAATCAAAATCGTCATCTTCGGAAAACAGATAAGAAAGAAAACGTTCCGGGCCATTAAGAAATTCTTTCGTGACTAAATAATGGTCAGTATCACGGTAGTCGACTTCCCGTATACCGTCTTCTTCGAACTGATAAAGGGTTGCACCAGGATAGGCTAGGAGAATTGGTGAATGGGTTGCAATCAAAAACTGTGCATGTCGAGGTGTTTCCAGCTCATGAATGATCCTCAGGAAGGCGAGCTGTCGTTGGGGTGACAATGCTGCTTCAGGTTCGTCCAAGATATAAATGCCGTGTTCAAATCGATTCTGAAAAAGGGCTAAGAATGACTCGCCATGAGATTGATGGTGAAGTGATTTGCCACCATACGCCCTGAAATCCGAAACCCCGTCAAGATAGCTTGCGAAGTTGTAGAAGCTTTCGGCACGCATGAAAAACCCTTCGGTCACTTTTGGCATCCAAGAGAGCCTGAGAGCCTGAGCTAGTTCTGAGCGATCTGCTCTTGCTTCTCGATAATGGTCTCGATTGCCGCCTTCTGGATTAAAACCACATATTTCTGCCAACGCCTCCAGAAGGGTAGATTTACCGCTTCCATTCTCCCCGACGAAGAATGTTACTGGGGTAGGCAGGTCGAGAGCTATTCCACGCCGGAATGCCGGGATAGTAAAAGGAAATTCTGTTCCTTTCATACGTTCGGGATAGCTGCTGATATTCCGGAGGTAAGGTGCGCCCATGCTGGACGAAACCTTCCGGGAGAATTTCCGTGGTGCCATGGCTTGTTTCTGAACCCTAACGTGTCAATGAGCCGTACCAAAGTGCGCAGCACTGTGGTGTCTGTTTTGTTTGCTGATTAGTCCTCATATCCATCGACGCGCACTCGACAAATACTTTTGGTATTCCTCACCAAATTTGGCAAGAAGGATTCGTTCTTCGGGCTTGATCTGAAACCGAGTGATATACGCAATGAATGCAACTGGCCCGGCTAAGGAAATTGGTGAAGCGAGGAATGCAGCCCACCCAAGCAACACTAGCATTAACCCAACATACATTGGGTTTCTCGATATTCTATAGATTCCGTTCGTGACCAGGATGGACGCTTCTTCTGGCCGTCTTGGAGTAATCGTAGTCTGCATACGTTTGAATTGCGTGACTCCGGTTCCTATAAATGCAATTCCAAGTAAAGATATACCAAACGCTATCGTAATGCGGCCTGATCCAAGGAATTCTGTAGTGGGAAATTCATTTGACAAAAGCCACATCAATGGGATCGTGAGGAGTGCAACGAATGGTGGTGGTATTCGGAGTTCAAGGTTTAACATTGGACGCTCTCAGACTAAACGTAAATCAAGTACCTGTTAAGGTGCACAGCAATTTTAAAAAAAGATGTATATCACGTTGATTCTTTTCAAATACAACAAAAACATATCTTAACCTAATTATTGTTAACTTTCAGTTAGAGCAACGCCACTTAACCGTCAGTTGAAAATCCTAGATAAAGTGCTGGATTGTGAGTTTCCTCAGTTAAAAGGAATTGAATTTTTCTTATCAGAAACTGAATGAATCGCGACCGCTCAAAAAGATACCACAGCAGCATTCAAGATTTTTATGACAAAAATTTTTTTATTTCGGATCTGCCATTGACGGTTGGGAAACGATAGCAGCCATTCAGAATCAGGAGTCAATTCAAAAATTGAAAGGGGATAACCGACCCA
>JABFSV010000130.1 GCA_013140405.1 Methyloglobulus sp.
GATACAAGTCATCGAGTGCGTTAGCCAATTCCCGTTCCTTGAATGAACCGAAAGATAGGACTTCAGTTTTCTTTTCACCTGCCCTGCCTGGCAATTGTTTTTCCATTCCATTTTTTGTTTCGCGAACCGGGTTTGTTTGCGGCGCAGGGCCTAAATGACTTTCGCCGCTAATGTGTTCGGACGCGATCAACCTTAGATAAGTTGCCCGTCGCCTTAAAGGGATATTTATCATGTATTCAAAAAGAACCTTGTCATCCTCTGAGTCGATCACAAAATTGATTTTAATTTTAGCCATTATTAACCACCAATTTTTCTCATCCGTTCACTGCCAGCCCAATAGAACCCCCTGACATTTGAGTAAATGCTTTCCTCTGGAACAATAATCTCACGATTGTCCAGCAGTTTTTTTGCGGTATCATAGTAGCAATTAGCGCCACCGCCCACTAACACGATCACATCGATATCGTCCAACGAACCGACACTACTAATGACTGATTGAATAGCAGTGATGATGAAGGCCTCCATTTTCGGGATGAAATGCGAAAAATCATATTCTTTCCCCTGAATACGGGTTTTGAACCCATTCCGAATGCCGGCATCAACCATATTCATATCTGAAAATGGGGCTTGGCGATCCTCGGAAATCAATTGGGCTAGCTTCTCCATAACCATCGACATTCCACCTGCCACACTACCGCTGCGCTCATCCTGCAACTTAAGCCCCCGGCATACCAGCCAATCCACCGTGTAATAGCCGACATCAATTGTCAGGCTTTTGATATCGGCAAGCCGGTCTAGCTGGTTAGTGGACATGAAATAGCTGATGAACCCACCGACTGGCTGAGGCACAACCCATGCGTCCTTTACCAGCACTGACCTTCCGTTAGGATAATGGTGAACACCCTTCAGCTTTTCAGTCATGCACTCCCGACCGTGTGCAAAATGATTGACGGGCAGTCCAGAAACAAGCAGGTCAATCTTGGATTCGCCGATATAGGCCAGCGCACCACGCAGAAACGCAAGGTGTTGGGGAGTCTCGACATAGTTGGCGAGCAAGCTCCTCCCCCTGTCGTCCCACGCGGACAAGGTGTCCATGGAATCTCGCCCTACGACATACTTGGCGCCATTGCTTTCAACCTCGACCAAATCCCTTTTTGCCATTACGTTGGCACCGCGATCTATTCCGGTTGGCAATGTTGCGATTGAGGGGAAATGTCCCCAAAACATTTCGCCGCCCTTATCACCACAAAATTTTGTGTTCCCGTATCCGATATCAACAGAACATACCACCATTGCACGCGCCTCAATTGTCTGAAAATAACTTATAACAACTTGACATGGGCTTATAAACTCTTCAGGATGCCCCTGAATCGTCCCAATGTGCCAGCGCCTATAAGGCAATTGACGGTTCACGGCGCTTATCTGACACCTGACCGCCCTTCAATGACGGCACTTCAGACCCACTCAACTCAATTCGATAGGATGACCTAAATAATTCGCTTCCAGCGGATCGAAAGATCGCCTAAAAACCACCCTTTATGATTTGTCGAAAATCTGGCTTGACGGGGCAATTATGGTTTGCTAGCATCCGAAGCCTGATAGATGGGGAAGTGAAGCCTAGGACGCGCGAACCCGATAAAGTTGAGGGCAGCGACAACAAGCGTACAGCTGCAAGCTTGGTATGCCCATGAGGGCGAGACGGAACCCCCCAGGCACTAGATATATTGATTTATAATCCATTTTAGGATTTGTTACAGCCCGTCCTGATACAGGGTCGGCCATCAGGATACCATTGAGGGTATCCCTATGCCGCCATGCGCGGAACCACTCCCCGGGCAATCGTGTCCGGACTATTCGCCGTAGTTGCGCCCCAGACCCCGAAAATACTTTTCGAAGGTCACTTTACTGTTCTCGGCATTGACCCCTAGAATTTCGGCCTCCATTCCAGCCGCGTATCCAGGAATATAATCATGTTCCGAATGCAGCCTTGTTGTCATAAGCCATAAAATGTTCGTCAACCCGTAGGAAGGTGGAGATAATTTTTAAAACCCGTCCAACACGATAGATTTACCACGCGTCTTGAACCATATGTCCCATGTTCGCGGGGCTTCCACAAAAAATCGTTTTCTAAGGGGCAAAAATTTTTTCCGCCACCTGAAAACATAGACACTTTATTTCATGACACATTATAACCTTATAAATCAATAGTCTACGTCCAGTTTTCATCCGGTTTTCCCGGAGGAAAACCTGGGTTTTTTTATTGTTTTGAATTTTCACGTTGGAATCGCTTTGTGATGCCGCAGTGCCTGCCGTCGATTTTGGACGTTCAGCCCGCCTGACACCCACGGATAGAGGAAACTCCAACACCCAGATCTCGCTTCGCGCTGCGAGTACCAAAATGCGCAACCGATGTCTGCTTTTTCTGCACCCCGCTGGGAGGTTTGTCCCGTGCATTCTACGCTCACCATTGCGAGAACGTGTCCGCAGAAAACAAGAAACATGCTGTGGGCCGGTCATTGCCTGCTTGCGACGAAACATAAATTTTTGGGATTGGATTATGGATACGGAATGGCAAAACCCGATTGGAAAATTAGTGACAGTTTCCGTAGCGAAAATTGGAATTGGAACAACGCTTGTTAGGGGAGCGATGCAATGACATGTAATTTCGGAATCGGTTCGCGGAGCATGATCGATGCTGGCCGGATGGTCATCAGGAAGCGATCATCCAGCGGTTTTAAAACACAGGACGACTATATAGATCGGTGGCGGTTATTTTGCCTCTGGGCATCTGGACGAGGGGTGACAAAAATGGAGAGGGTCAATAAGGAACTGGTTATCGAATACGGACAATACCTGCAACATCAACTTGAAGAGGGCAAACACAAAAGTGCCTCTGCGCCAAAGAATTACGTCAGTGCGGTAAATTGCATCATGAAATTGGCTACCCACGGAAAATGGGGTTCGGTCAGTCCAGGTTCAGATTGTGGCATCCAACGGAGAAACTATATTCCGAAAACCTCTAAAGCCATGACCGATAGCAGGCACATGGCTATCCAAACGGACATTGATGAACGTATCGGCCACCTGCTTGCACTTCAACGAACGTTCGGCCTGCGGTTTAAGGAAAGCTGCCTTCTGAATCCAAAATCGGCCTTGAAACAGGCACAGAAATTTGGCTTAATTTCCGTCACTGCCGGCACAAAAGGAGGTAGGCCAAGACGGATTCCCTGCGGTGCTGACGGATTGGCCGTTCTCGGACAGGCCATTACCGTTCAGGACGGAAAATCCATGGTTCCAAAGACGCTGACCTATATCAAATTCCGCCAACAATGTTACGCAGAAGCAACAGCGAAAAATTTTAATTTCCACGGCGAACGCCACGCTTACGCGCAAAACCGTTACCGGGAAATAACCAATGCGCCCTCACCGCTTGAGGCGGGCTGGGAACACCGAGGCCGAATTGCCAAGCTCTCTGAACAATTAAACATATCGGAAATTGTAGCCAAAGAACTGGATAAAAGGTCCAGGCTTCGGATAGCCATTGAATTAGGGCATTCAAGAATGGAGATATCCAATGCGTACCTGGGTTAACGAGTTGTCGGAACATACCCATAACTATGTGCGTCGCGGTGGAAAACACAACCGGCAAAAGCAGGTTGCGCTCATTGTCGATTTCCTTGAGTACACGGATTCTCACGAGAAAATCACTTCGCTGCACCGGCTGGGCGCCCGTCATGTGGTGAATTTTTGGAAGGCGCATAGGAGCCTGTCCGAGAAAACGGCCTACGACTATTGGTTGGGCTTGTGCAAGTTATGGGGATGGTTGGGAAAGCCAGGCAAGCCGCCCAAACCGCATAAGCAATTCGAAGCCCAGGAAAAACCACGGCAGCAACAACCAATTTTACCGGATATCGCTACGGCACTCCGTTCGGCCAGGGAATCCCAAAGCCTTACCGTTCTGAAACTAGCAAACATGACCGGCTGTGAAGCGGCGTTAATCGAGAGCTTGGAGGCAGGCAAATCCGATTCGTTGCTTCCTGAAATTCAAGGTCTCTTAAGGGCTTTGAATATTAAATTCTACGTTGGACAACAATAAGATAAAACCCCTGTCGTTTATTTTCCTATTTGGAATTACAGATTGACTGTCGTTTTGGAAAGCGGATTATAGGGAGCGGTATGACGACAAATTGACACGGGTTGGCTGTCAGTACGGAACAATCACAGGCTTGGGATGCCCTGCCCGGTGGATAGCTTGACATGATTAGAGCTGTCCTAATGGTCGAACTGTCAGAATGTGTTATCTCAACAAGGTCGCCGGCGACCTTGTTGCCGGTAGGTACAGAAGCCAAACTCGAAAAGGTGACCACGGACGGCTTGAATGGAATTATAGTCAATACCATACCCTGGAAAAGGCAAGAGACTAGATCTCGGTTGGCAACTGATGAAATACTCATGTTTAAGCAATAAAATTCACACTGAAACCAGTCATTGAAAATTTCATACTAATTGCAGGTTTCGACCCAATATTGCCATATTTGCAAATAGAGCGGAACGTTCGCTGCTAGATTTGTAGACCTTCTTACTTCAACGACAACGCGCATTTGTGAACGTCCGCATCTTCGTAAGCGGAATGCGGACAGCAGCGCCTGAGTGGATCAGCACCCTAAGCCAGAGTCTAGGACAAATGAATAACTTGCGGTACTATTGTCGCCTAGCCTAGAACTAGTGGGCCGACACATACTCAGATGTAAGGGGAGCGGGTGGGGGTTTTGTACATCCGCGAGGAATGGCCATAGCCTTGGCAAGAGCTAACTGAAATGCTCTTCACCACCTTTTGCTGGAAGAGAAGCCAACCGGAGCGCCTACGGTGACACAACCTTTTTCGAATCCATATTCTGCCGGGGAACAGGGCCTTGGCTACATTTATCAAGCACGCTTTGCCCTTCTAAGGCTATTGCAGCTGCCTGAGAGTAATTCGATCCTGATTGAAAAAGACGATGACCTTGATTTTTCGGATAATGATGGTACCAAAACCCTTGCCTCTCTTAAACATAAGGCTGTCGGTGATCGTTTAGGTGATCTATCTACCGATTTTTGGAAGTCCATAAGAATCTGGTTAGCTCGCTATAACCACGATGGCCGGAGCGAATCCAACCTCAGTTTCTTTCTGTTTACAACAGCTACTGTTTCAGAGACATCTTTCCTGCGGCACTTCCTTCCGAATGCTCAAGAATCCCCCTCTCTTTCGGTTCAGGCAGAAGATGCGCTATCCAAAAGCAAATCGAAACTGATTGAGCCAATTGGTGCTGAATTTAACAATCTAAGTGACGCTGAAAAAGAAGATTTTCTTTCCCGCATCGTGATTTTTCACAATGGGCCTCGAATCGAGAGCCTTCCCGCGCTTATCATGGATCAGCATATGCGCACTATCCGGCGGGAGTTCAGGACTCATGTGTTCGAACGCCTCGAAGGGTGGTGGAACGACTTAGTCATCAATCTGCTCTCCGGCAAGCGCATCGAAGCAGTTTACGGATATGAGGTCTCAGACAAGCTTTCCGCATTCGCCGACGAATACAAAGCCGACGACCTCCCCATTAATTACTTTGGAAAACGACCTCCCGGGGAAATAGATGCTGAAAATGACCCTCGGCTATTTGTCGTGCAACTTAGGGAAATCGGCATTTCAGCGAACAGAATCCAAAATGCCATCTTGGATTATTACCGGGCATTTCAACAGCGCTCGGCTTGGGCTCGAGAAAACTTGCTTGTTACCGGTGAAATGGAAGAGTACGAAGAGCGTCTAGAAGATGAGTGGAGTCGCTACAAGGATGTAGTCTCTGAAGACCTAAACGAGGAAAGCGCTGAAATGGCTCTGATAGAAGCAGGAAAAGCCATCTACAAATGGGCTGAATTTGAAAGCAGTCATATCAAAATTCGGGAACGTGTAACCGAACCGTATGTGGTGCGGGGCGGATTCCATATTCTAGCGAACACCCACCCACTGCCCAGGGTTTATTGGCATCCACGCTTTCTCGAACGAGTCAGCGAGCTACTTGGAGCATCCTTATAAAGCGTTGGGATCAGCGTCCATTCGAAGTTAGAAACCTCTTTAATCCAGCGTTCTGTGCCCTCGTCTTGTTCAGAGCACTACAAGGTTATGAGGAAGAGAATCCAGATGGTATGCCATTTTCGTTGGTTTTGTTGGTTTTACCATTGTGTCTGCACAAAGACTCCCGAGAAGTCATATCCGCAAGCCCCCGCAGCTATCTTCTTAAAACGGTAGAAAACAATCCACAGATTCTCGTTGGCTTCGCAGATCACACAACAAATTTGCTTCCATTTGCTTTCGAAGCACTAGGATTGGCAATGCAACTAGGATGCTTTGTGGTCACCAAGGATGGTGCCCTAAGGACTATACCGAACCGCGTTCGCAAGACCGTAGCTGGTACAGCCGAGTCTGTTACCTGCCAGCGAGTTGCACGAATCGTCGGAAAGGAGTTTGCCCGCATTGCAGACCGTGTGACGATATACACGACATTTGGAATACGACCATGAAAATTCAATCCATCCATATCTATAGCCATGATGGTCAGCGCAGAAATCTCCAGTTCAAAGTGAATGGTTTAAACATCATTACCGGGCGATCATCAACCGGGAAATCAGCACTTTCAGAGATCATCGAATACTGCATGGGCCGTTCGACCTTCAATGTACCCGAAGGTGTTATCAGGGACAAAGTCGCTTGGTTTGCTGTTAGATATCAATTTGAGCGCGACCAAGTGCTCGTGGCCAAGCCAACACCGAACACGGGAAATAGCAGTTGCAGTAAAGCCATGTTGCGCCGGGGAAGCGAATTGGCGCCTCCTGTTTTTGAAGAACTAATGGTGAACACCGATGACGATGCTGTAGTGGCCCTTTTGTCTAGGCTATTAGGTATCCCAGAAAATAAGACGGATGTCGCCATAGAAAATAGCCGTGCAAGCTACGACGCAAACATCAAACACACGTATTACTATCTTTTCCAGAAACAAGGCATTGTTGCGAATAAAGATCAACTCTTGTACCGACAGAATGAACAATTTCAGCCTCAAGCGATTCGTGACACCCTGCCTATTCTGCTAGGCGTATCGTCAAGCCAGCAGCGATACGAGCTTGAAGGTAAGCTTCGGACAGCGCAAAGAGACCTGAAACTCAATGCAAAGCTGTTGGAACAAGCTCGAGAGGCTATTGATACGTCTCACCTGAAGGGCATTGGCCTTTTTTCAGAGGCCAAGTCTGTCGGCATCATCGCTCAAGCGGATCAAACGGAAAGTGCCGATTCTGTTATTGATATCTTGCGTACTACACTGCGGTGGAAGCCTACGTTCCCTCCCGAAGACGATGGAAACAGGATTTCAAGCATTGAGGATGAACTTGTCCAACTGCGAAAAGAAAGACGAGAGATTCAAAGAAAAATAGATGCGACCAAGCAATTTTCGAAAAAATCTGAGGGATTCGAAAGCGAAGCGGCAGAGCAGAAAGATCGACTATCTTCTATTAGAGCTCTACCTAAGCAATCGCAGACTGGAGAATGGCAATGGCCGTTCTGCAAGGAAAATTTGGGAATGGCAACACCGATTGCTCAAGTCCTTCTCAACGAATTGGCTTCGCTGGAAGCCGAAATGAATATCGTCGCCGGTGAACGCCCCAAATTGGAAGCGTATCTTGAAGAGCAGCAGGAAAAAACTCGATTTGTTGTTGATGCCATAAAAATCAAAGAGCTAGAACTTTCAGCAGCCATCGCTACTAACGAAGTCATTGCCCAAATGGGGGCGCGTAACAACGCAGCCTCGCGAGTCGTTGGACGAATCAGTTTGTTTCTTGAGAATTTAGTTCCAAATGAGGAATTGGCCACACGCGAAGCTGAACACAGACGCCTAAAATTCAAGGTCGAAGAGTTGGAAAAGAGCATCGGAGGGGACGATAGCAATGAGCGACTGGTCTCAATCTTGAACAACATCTCATCACGGGTCTCATATTACATTCGAGCTTTCGAGGCTGAGTTTAATGAGTTTCCTGCACGGTTTGATCTCTCATACCTAACGGTGGTAATCGACCGCCCTGATCGACCGGTGCCTATGGCTCGAACCGGCGGCGGCGAGAATCATTTGGCCTATCACCTTGCAGCCCTACTGGCGCTGCATCTGTTTGCCTCAAAAAACAATCGACCGATTCCTCAGTTCCTTCTTATCGACCAGCCAACCCAAGTTTATTTTCCATCTGAAAAGGTTTACAAGGAGGCAGACGGCTCCGTCCAAAAAACCGAGGCAGATGCTGATTTGGCTGCGGTTCGCAGATTGTTCAAACTGCTGTTGGAGTTCACAGAGAAAGATGTACCCGGTTTTCAGATCATTGTGACTGAACACGCGAATTTGGCTGATCAATGGTTCCAAGATGCATTGGTTGAGCAGCCTTGGGCGAAGCCACCAGCACTTGTGCCTGAGGAATGGCCCATGTTGCCGCTAGCCTCTCCCGAGAACCGCAGCTAATCCTCCTTAAAACGACGGCTTACCTTGTATAATCACTGGCACTGAGCGAAAAGCGCCGGACGGCGTTTGCTGCAGGTTGAACGTTCGCTGTTCGGAACAAGAAGTTCAAGTTTCTCAACCTGATTTCCGATTTGAACTGGCGTTCCAACTCACACTTGACCACCGTTCTTGCACAGCCATGCGAAGGTAGAATTCACGTTCTTCTGCCCGTTTGCTTTGGCTGAAAATAATAAGGTTGTGCGTCCAGGGCAATTGCGTCAGCAGTGCTGGCACTTTTTATCATCTTGATAAGTCTCGCATTCGAAACAGATTGGGGCGAGTAAATCCCCGTAGACTACGGCTGCGTCTTTGCAATGTGCAGCGCAAGTTGCTCCACGTAAAGCTAACTGGGCGCGGCATAAAAAGCAAAAAAACAAAGCCGTCGTATAACCGCGCACCGGTTGAGCGTATTGTTAAGCATTTAATTTTACTCTGACCCCAATCATTCCTTCATTATAGTATTTTAATAACTCTCATCATAATAAAACCCTAACGAAAAAGCCAATGAGCAAAACAAAGAAAACGCCTATTTCTGCAACTGCCAAAGCTCCCATGATCATTTTGTCAGCAGCGGGATTTTCAGAATCACGCAGTTGGTTATTCGTCGTATTTTTGATGCCCAGCTTGATGTAATTAAATATGGCAATAGCAAAGAATAGTAAAGGCGAAATTGTTGCCGGAATATTTACTCAATCTGCAAAAATACTAAAATAAGCAAACACAGCAATCAACATAGCCGCATAGGAATACAGCAATGCTGAGCGGTGGGCAATGTCCACATAGTAAGGGGCAACAAATTCCTTGCTCTTCATCATACAAGGAAATTTCCATGCGCCCGTCAATAAGCCTGTCATAAAAAATATGCCTGCACATGAAATAGCGATTATAGGCGCTGTTTGGTTTACTATTACATCCATTGTTCTTCTCCTAAGCAAGTAAGTTAAAGGCTTTCAGTTCATTCCATAGCTATTTTAACCATGTCGAATAACAATAAATTGTACAAACCGGCTATCCCTGAATTGCAATATCGTTTCCGGCCTAATCTTTTTATGTGGCCGAACCGCACCTTGTTTT
>JABFSV010000405.1 GCA_013140405.1 Methyloglobulus sp.
GGTGTTTGACAAGGGCATCACTTAAACTCGTTTGGGCTAGGTTCTTCCAGGACATAAGCTATTAATGTAGTTTTTATAAGGGCTTATTTTAGCCGTTTTGAGGCTTGGGTTCGTGCAAAGATCTCTAATAGTAAGGGTTAATCTAAACACCCAGCTTTTCTGGAACGAAACAGCCTGTCCCTCCGCTTCTCAAAGATATTGGCCTTTCTCAGTGCCATTTCTGCTTGAGAGCTTGTAAAGTTTTCCACAGATGTTGTGTATAACCTTGTGGAGTTGTTCTTTGTAATGTCCTTAAACGATTAAAAAATAAGGTGGTTTAGTTGGTTTGTATATTATTTGGTCAACGAAAAATATAAATCCCCATCCCTAACCATGAGATGGTCAGTAACAGCCAAGGAAGCCAATGTTGGCGATAGACAACCAGCACCTCATTTTCAAGATCATCCGAATCGACAGGCTCGTCTTTTTGCCTAGTTGTTTTCTTTAGTCGTTTGTTAAGCTCCCTGGCTTTTTCCTTCTGTTGCTTTTTGTATAGATCAATGCCTTTTTGGATGCCTTGGGCAATCAATTTGGTTTGCTCTTTGGTTTGTGCTGGCCGTTGTATGGCCTTGGCTAGTTTCATCGCATCTTCTTGAGTTTGCTGCGACGGCTTTTGATAGGTATTTTTAGTCATGAGTTGGTGTTTTTTCGGATCATTAATACTAATGCGCTACTTTAACATTGTCTTGATACGATTAAGGCTTATACAGCCTTTAGATCCTCATTTTCGTATACGCGTAGTTTCTTCCAGCCAGCAAACACTTCGTCGTGAAAAGGAAGGTCGTTATCTATGGCGTACTCATAGCAACTTCTAAACACGCGGGCAGAGCGGAACGCATGTAGTTCATCGTCAGCCGTAACGCTCTCCACGTTGCCGACCTGGAAAGTTTTGTTTTTGGATTTGCCGTTATCCACCCAAAAGACGGTATAACAAAGGTAACTTTTGCTTTTGCGGTGATCGAATTTGACGGTTCTGCAAACGCCGGTAACCCCAGTGGTGGTTTTGTTTTTCGGCGGTTTGAGAAATCGGGTTTTACTGCCTTTAAGTGCAACCAGCATTTGGTCGCGCCAAGTGATGGCGGCTTTTAACGATTTGGTTTTGCTGCCCCACAATTTATGGGAAAAATAGCGGCTGCTTTCTTTGCCGCGCCTGACGATCCTAACCTGAAAGCCAAACTTATCTGGCTCGGTGATGTGCTTATTTTTTAACATACTTAACATCTCAAAAATAATTAAAACAGAGAACACTAAAGTTACGTTGCCCTGCAAGCGTCCATTTTGGGAAAACACCGAGCCGCATCGAACATAATTGATCTTAGAAAATATACGGATCACGGTTTCTCGTACGGGGACTAATGGGTCTGCATCGTGAACAGATGCCCCCTTCATCCTGAACTAAGTTGCCTTACCAATATTTCACTTTTAGTTTATTTGTAAAGAACGTTCAGTGCTATGCGTAGGATTACCTATCCTGCGCTGTAAGGTAGTCTCGCTTTGAATTGGTATACAAACCTAAGGAGCAGTGGTGGGTAGTGAAGAATAGCTTTTGGAGGGCAATGTCGTTAAGATAAAACAACTTGGATTGGCCTATTAACCCAACAAGCAAGACGTATGGGTTAAGGCTGTGCAATTAGTGTGTGGCTATTGCCCAAGCCCGCCTCTTCAATTAAACCGGTAGTGATCCAGAATCGTTTTTATGCGGACACCCAATATGACCGTGGCATCCGTGATTTTGTAGGCGGTAGGTGATAATCTACCAAAGTTTCTGGACACTGACTGCTAACCCCTAGGATTTTGGCAGATCTGCGTACGCAGACGCTATCGGTAAAATATGGGTACACTGCCACCCAAGTGTTTTTCCGGTGCTTGAATCAGATTGGCATTGTTCCTTTGACCGGTACGACATTGGCAATCCACATGAAAGAAGACTGGATTTTGAACTAAACAGTGACGAATGTGATAAGTTGAGGAGTTTGCTTTGAGGCTGGAACAGCTAGTCTGTCTTCATTGTCATTACAATTCAACCCGAATACCGATCTCGATAACCCTTTCAACCGGAATCTTGAAAAACTCGATTGCGCTGGAGGAATTGTGGAACAAAAAGCTGGAAATCGGCCTACGCCACGCTGGCATAGGGCTTCTGCGCTTGAAGGTGATGAATTCCCTGCCGACGAAAAACGATAATTTTTTCAAGTCGATAGACAAGCCATAATGCTCGTGCAAGCCTTGGGCGCATAATTCCAATGCCCGGCGTACGTCTTGGGGTTGGGTAAAACCGAAGTAGAGTTTCACGCGGTAAAACTGCCGATTTTCTCCAAACGACCGGATTTTGACACGGTGCGCCTCGTCAATATAAGGTTCGTCTTTAGTGACGATAGTCAACACAATGATCTGTTCATGCAAAACGTGATTGTGTTCAAGGTTATGTAAGAAGACAAGTGGCACACCGTGTAGGCTTCGGGTCAAATAAATTGCTGTGCCTTTTACCGTTACGGGTGGATTTTTTTGCAGTTCTGCTTCGAGATCCTCAAACAACACGCGTTTTTCGTCCTGGCGCTCTGACAACAGTTCACGGCCTTTAATCCAGGTTGTAATAATCAGGAATAGCACTGTGGCAACTGCTAATGGCAACCAACCACCGGTCGGCATTTTCAAGCTGTTGGCGGAAAAAAACAGGATATCAACAACCAAAAAAGTTAACAAAAAGATTAAGCTCGTGGCTGTGTGCCATTTCCACAGCTTACTTATGACGATGAACGCCAGCACGGTATCGATAAT
>JABFSV010000403.1 GCA_013140405.1 Methyloglobulus sp.
GTCAACCGTTATCCCGATAAGGTCAAATCCTTCAATTTGGATACCAACCCAGAAGTGTCGGGAATCTTAGAAGGCATTAAAGGCCAGTATTTGTTGTTGGATACGGGGGTGATTAATCTTCGTAAATATTCTGGGTATGAGCTTGAGTTTTCTGCGCCTGAAAAGGCTGATGAATTGTTGTAATGAGTAGCCTGGATGGAGCTTGCGGAACCTAGGGATTTGGGGCTTCGATACCCCGTATTATGTTGCACTCCATACGGGCTACTTGCTGTTTTTTGTCCATATCTTTACGATAGCTAACAAAAATCTGTTAAACAAAATAACGCTAACCCGTAGTCCAAAAATAAACAACAGAGGCAAAAATGCACATCTCACATTTCGAGCGCCATTACGCAACGCGAATCGGTTGGCTACGTGCTGCCGTATTGGGTGCTAACGACGGCATTGTTTCAACCGCTAGCCTGGTGCTTGGCATTGCCGCTGCAAATGCGGATAGTGGGCAAATATTACTTACCGGTGTTGCCGGCCTTGTCGCTGGCGCAATGTCAATGGCGGCAGGTGAATACGTATCTGTCAGTTCTCAATCCGATACAGAGGCCGCCGATATTTCCCGCGAACGCAAGGAGCTTGCGAATGACTGGCAACTGGAACGCAGTGAATTGAAAGCTATCTACGTAGAGCGGGGGCTTGAGGCAAAACTTGCAGAACAAGTCGCCGACCAGCTCATGGCGCATGATGCGCTTGCCGCCCATGCCCGTGATGAGTTGGGTTTGTCAGGGATACATCAGGCTAGACCCATTCAGGCCGCTTTTGTTTCTGCAACAACGTTTGCGGCTGGAGCTGCGCTTCCTTTGGCCCTAACTTGGTATAGTCCGCCAGAAATGACGGTTTCAGTCGTGGCTGCGGGATCCCTTCTTTCTTTGACCTTGTTGGGTGGGCTGGCTGCACGCACTGGCGGTGCGAGGGTTATCATAGGAGCAGGTCGCGTCACGCTATGGGGCGCTGTTGCAATGGCAGCTACAGCAGCGGTAGGGAAGTTGTTTGGAGTCATTGTCTGATGTAAGCGGCAATTAATGACCAAGTTCGTCATGCGTAAGATGCCTTATTTTCTCTAGTGGTTGTTGCAGCCAATGAGTATCTAGTAATACTCTGTTTTTATCGTAGTGGGCTTATTTTTTGCGAACTTGCCAATAAGGTCTACTATTAGTCAATGATTCGTATAGCCAAAGCTGTCGGTTTAGGGCATTGCTACTAATGCGTTGTTTTAGAAACCTTCCTACAATTAATGTAATCATGGTGCCGTTAGTTCTGGCGCTTTGTTTGATGCCGCCCAAAATTGTCGCTGATATTTCCGTTTCAGGACTCGAAGAGGATGCCGAAGACAATGTGATGCTAATGTTGTCAATCCAAAAAGAGCAATGCGATGCGCCAAAATGGAAAATTCAAGGCGAGTTTGAAGATGCTGACCGAGAAATAGGACAAGCATTAAGGGCATTAGGTTTTTACCACGTCGTCATAAAAAAATCATTGGTGTTTCACAAAGACTGTTGGAAAGCCGATTTTAATATCCATCCAGGCACAAGGGTTGTGGTCAATGATGTCGAAATTCTTATTGAAGGAGATGCCAAAGACGACCTGGATTTTTCAAAGCTGCTGAAAAACTTACCACTAAAACAAGGCAATCCGCTCCATCATGGTCGGTACGAAACCATGAAAAGTAAGATTGAATCCTTGGCACTTGATAGCGGATATCTGCAAGGTTCGTTTACCGAAAAAAAGCTGCTGATTGATAAACAAAACAACACTGCACAGATCAAGTTGACGTTTGATTCAGGCAAGCGTATGGTTTTTGGTGATGTCATTGTGCAACAAGATATTTTGGACGATGGCTTTGTAAAAAAGTACTTGTCGATAAAAAGCGGCGATGTCTACACCAGCGAACAATTGGCTAAAACCTATAACGCACTGTCACAAAGCGGTTATTTTGATACGGTGGATATCCGTTCTGATTTGGAACATGTCCAGAATCAGCGAGTGCCTGTCACTATTAAATTGTCCGCCAAAAAGAAAGCCCACTATGGTTTCGGCATAGGCTTTGATACGGATATAGGGCCGTTATTGAATGCCAGTTATATCAACCGCCGCATTAATCATTACGGACACTTCTTTACCGCTAATTTTGACCTCTCGCCCGTGCTATCGACTGCCGAAGTGGAGTACAGCATTCCGCTAGACAAACCGACGACAGATTTCTTGAGTTTTGGCGGTGGCCTTAAGCGCGAACATACCGATACATTCAAGTCCATGTCGGCTACGATTTCGGGTCGCCACAAACATGCTTATGCAAACGGCTGGAAACAAACGATTTTTCTCGATTACAATTATGAGGACTTTACCACCGCGTCAGATTCCGGCCAAACGCTGTTACTGGTTCCGGGCGGTAGCTGGCTATATTCTGTTTCCAACAATCCGTTACGGCCAACCGAAGGATACCGGTTAGAGTTTGAAGCAAAAGGCAGTTATGAAAATCCAATTTCCGATGCCAGTTTCATGCAAGGTTATCTATCGGCAATCTGGTTGCATGAACTACCTTTGGGCGGAAAGTTTATTGGACGAACCTTACAAGGTGCAACGCTGGTTGATCGGATAACGCAATTGCCGACCAGTTACCGATTTTATGCAGGTGGCATCAATAGCGTACGAGGTTATAACTACAAGGAATTAGGCCCAAAGGATAACTTAGGCAATGTGGAAGGCGGTGAATTATTAAGTGTTTTTAGCGCGGAATATGAACACCCAGTGCTTGAAAACTGGGGGGTAGCCGCTTTTGTGGATACCGGCAATGCGTTTAACTTCGACAGCATCAACTTTAAGACGGGTGTGGGATTAGGTGTTCGGTGGTATTCCCCCGTAGGGCCAATTCGGATTGATTTCGCCTTACCTTTGGATGAATCGGACTCTTCTTTCCAAATTCATTTCGCTGCGGGCGGAAGAATATGATGAAGCGTTTTTTGCTGTTTGTGGCGATACTTGTGCTTATCATTCCGATGGCTTTGTTCGGGCTAATCAGTAATGAAACTGGAAGCCGCTGGCTATTGCAAAGTGTTTTCTCAAGTGTTCCAGGGCAAATTTCTGTCGAAAAGATTCAAGGCCGCTTGCTTGACCGTATCGCATTGACCGGGCTTAGTTACAAAAGCGATACGGAAATTGTAACCATCAAAAATATCGACCTCTCATGGCAACCTTCCCAAATATTCTCAGGCACAGTAAAAGTTATTGATTTGACTATCAATGGTTTGAACATAAATATCACCAAAACAAAAGACGAAGAAAAAAAGCCTACGGATTTTGACACGGGCATCAAACTACCTATCCAAGTTGATATTGGTAACTTCCTGTTAACAGATGTGCAATTTACCAGTGACGGGCAATTGCAGACGTTAGATAAACTGCAACTCTCCGTAAAGACAGAAGACAATCAATTCAAACTACTGTCGTTGGTTATTGATTCCGATACGGTTAGTGCCACAGCTAAAGGAACGGTATCGCTGGCAAAGGCTTTTCCTTTAAGCCTACAGTCCGATTGGCGAGTCAATGCGGATAAAAATGGTGTATGGCAAGGCTTAACCACTATAAATGGTGACTTGAACAAACTCCTATTTGACAATCAGCTAGCTTCACCCTTCAAACTGGCACTAAAAGGTCAGGTAGAAGATGTGCTGAAATCGCCCCGCTTAAAAGCACAAGGTGACTGGCACGATTTGGTGCTCCCATTTACAACCAGTCCCCCGCAACTACAAAGTGAGAAAGGCCATTTTGAACTAGACGGTTTGCTCACTGATTACCATCTTACGGTAAATGGGCAATTGAACCAGCAGTACGTGCCGCAAGCCTCGTTATCGTTCGATGGCAAAGGCGGGTTGGATGCCATGTCCATCAACAAGCTGGAGCTGAAATCCAGCACAGGCTTGTTTCGGCTTGCTGGCAACACGTCCTGGGGGAATGTACCTACGTTTGACCTGACCGCAACAGGCCAACAGTTCAACCCCGCCATTATCATCCCTGATCTGCCCGGTAGCCTGACATTTAGCAGCCATATCAAAGGCAAGATCGACCCGAAAGCCATACAAATTACTGCTGATATTGACAAATTGAGCGGACAACTGCGTAACCAAGCATTGAATGCCAGGGGCAAGCTGGCCTTGAATGGTGACCAGCTTAAGGTTGATTCCTTCCTCGCTGCATTGGGTGCAAATAAGATCACGGTTGATGGGCTAATAGGGCAGACAAATGGAAACCTGGTGTTTGCTATGGATATGCCCACTCTAAGCACGTTATGGCCAACCTTGGACGGCAGCCTAAAAGGCAATGGCGATTTGCATGGTGGCTGGAGTAATCCTACAGTGAAATTCGATGCAGAAGGTAAGCACCTAAAGTTTGCCGAACACAGCCTGAACGGTTTATCCATAAACCTTGATTATTTTCCTGACGATCAAAAATTATCAACATTGAATGTTTCAGCCAACGCCATCAAAAGCGGCACTACCCAAATAGATAAGCTATCAATACAAGGCAAAGGCACAGCCAAGCAACATGGCTTTAACATTGACCTCTATTCATCAAAAGCAAATGTTTCCACTGCATTACAAGGCAGTTTAGCGTCCAATAACTGGAAGGGTGATATTTCCAAATTGGGTATTACCCTTAAAGATGGAAAAAACTGGTCACTTAAGGATAACGTGCCACTGCGAGTAGAAAAAAAACCACTTGGGTTTGATGTTACTTTGGATGAGGGGTGTTTAGTGCAGGGAGTCGCTTCACTCTGCACTCAAGGTTTCTATCTGGTGAATGGCGACCTTGGCTTTCAATTGAACGCGAAAGCAATGCCAACTAATCTGGCACAAGCCTATTTACCTGAACAGGTGGGCATAGACAGCCTTATTAATGCAAATATGGACATTCAAAGGAAGAAAAATCTACTGAATGGCAGTTATCGAGCGGGTATGACACCAGCACAGGTTTTTTTAAGCACTAAGAAAACCAAACAGGAAATTCACTTAGGCGCATCCTCTTTGTCAGGGAACATCAAAGGCGACAAGGTATCGGCAGATATAGACTTGCAGTTGGCAGGCCATGATTATTTGCAAGCTAAGTTGCTCATGGATATCGGCAAAACCCAGGCAATCTCAGGAAACATATCGGCATCAATGGCTGAGTTTTCCTTGATAAAAGCATTTGCCCCGCAAGTATCGGACATCAAAGGTCTTCTAAAAGCCGATTTAGATTTGCAAGGCTCTATAAAAAAACCACTGGTAAGCGGCCATATTGATGTTACCGATGGCTTAACCGATATGGCGAAAATGGGGCTGCACGATATTGATTTGCATGTTGTTGCCTCGGGCAATCGCAGCAATGGTATCCATATCCAAGGCTCTACCGTACCAATCGTCCTGAATAAGCCCGATGCACCTGAAAAAATTAACTTAAAAAGCAAAATTAACCTTGATGCAGACTTGCAAATTCAGGATGTCATTGCCGGAAATTTTCGTCTGGCACTGCCCGCCAACACTACCCTCTCACTAGAAACCCAAGAAACAAAAAAGGAAATCGTATTAGGCACAACTTTATTGTCTGGGCGAGTTAATGGTGATTCACTCGCTGGAGATTTGGAAATGGCATTAATTGGGCAGGATTATTTGCGTGCCAAGTTGCAAATGGATATGGGCAAGACGCAAACCTTATCCGCCCAAGCTAACGCTTCAATCAAGGAATTCGCAATGATTGAGCCTTTTGCCCCCCAAATATCCAATATCAAAGGCCAGTTGAAAGCTGACCTGACAGTAAAAGGCACGACAAAAAAACCTTTAATTAACGCTGACGTACAACTTACCAGCGGTGGCATGACAGTTGATAAGCTTGGCCTTAGCGTTCACGATATAAATTTCAAAGCCCTTGCTTCAGCAGACAATCCTGATGCAATCCAGTTAAAGGGTTCCGCAAAATCCGGTGAAGGCCTTATCAATCTTAGCGGCACAATCAGTTTACAGCCGGAATCACACTACCCAATAGATTTGGCGCTGACAGGCAAAGACTTTGAAGTTGCCAAAATACCTGAGGCACAAATCGCCGTTTCCCCAGACTTGAAAATAGCCTTGAACGATCAACAAAAACAAATCAGCGGTGAATTAGCCGTCCCCAAAGCTATCATGAAAATACAGGACATCCCTGAAAATGCGGTAAAAGTCAGTGAGGATGAAATTATTCTAGGCGAAGAAAAAGCGGAGATCACCACACAAGCAACGCCAGACATCAATGCCGATATAGAAGTTAAACTGGGCAAACAAGTCAGTTTCACTGGACAGGGATTACAAACCAATCTGGCGGGCAACCTGAAGATCATCAAGACGGGTGCAAAAATGGCGATGCAAGGCAATGTTGATATGGAAAAGGCCAGTTATAAACGCTTTGGGCAAGATTTAACGGTTCGTAAAGGCCGCTTCGTATTCAATGGGCCAGCCGACAATCCCTGGCTTGATGTGGAAGCCATACGGCTATCCAAGAGCAAAAAAGTCACCGCTATCCTTGCCCTGACCGGATCATTGAAAAATCCGCAAACCCGTATCTCTTCCGAACCGTCCTTGCCAGAATCGGAAGCCCTAGCCTACTTGGTTACGGGCGGCCCCCTTAATCAAGTCAGCAAGACAGAAAGCAACATGCTCGCCAGCGCTGCATTGTCTTACGGAGCAGGAAAAGTGACTTGGCTTGCGGATAAGCTGGGGATCGACGAATTCAAGGTTGAAGAAGGCAATACGTTGCAAGATACCTTGTTGGTGATGGGCGAATACCTGACCCCTGATTTTTATGTCGGCACTAAGGTAGGAATGTTCAACAAGCAAGCCGCCCTAGTCCTAAAACACAAGTTGACCGACACTATCAATGTCGAAACCCAAGCCGGCACCTCACAACGGATAAAATTGAATTATGAGTTTGATGGGGATTAAGGGGCAGTTTTCCGAAGCCTGCCCTTTGAAGGCTAGCCGTTCTGGTAAGCCGTTTTCCATAAATTATCCATTCTTCAGCCTTTCCGTTTAGGTCATTTTTCTTTCACAGCCTGTTGAATTGTGCATCAATAATTTTCGAAATTTCCCTGTAATGGGTTCAAAGCCAATCCACTAATAAGTAAACTTACAAATTTGAGGCTTGCAATACAAAATTGTTTGTTAAAAATTCATTCAGATAATAATGACGGAGCATGAACGGAGAGAACGGTATGTCGGGCTTTTTTTATCAAATAAAACTGTTATAATCTTGCTCCTTGGTTGGATGCTCTTTAGGAGCGGTGAGTTTTTAATACAAATAGGGAGTAGCCATGCTTATCTTGACTCGTCGGGTAGGAGAGACACTAATGATTGGTGATGAAGTGACTGTCACCGTCCTTGGCGTTAAAGGGAATCAGGTTCGCATAGGTGTGAATGCGCCAAAAGAAGTCTCTGTCCATAGGGAAGAGATATACGAAAGAATCAAAAAAGAGCAGTCTGATTCGACGAGTTCTGAAAGATAAAAAGTTTTAGGAGAGATGGCCGAGAGGCTGAAGGCGCTCCCCTGCTAAGGGAGTATGGGTCTTATAGCCCATCGAGGGTTCGAACCCCTCTCTCTCCGCCATTTACAAAAATATAATCGAGTCTGAGCTGAACTTTGGTTGACAAACATTCAACATAACGGGATAATCTGCGGCTCAGTAAAGCGCCCGTAGCTCAGCTGGATAGAGTACTCGGCTACGAACCGAGCGGTCGGGAGTTCGAATCTCTCCGGGCGTGCCATTGAAGAACAATCAAATCGAAAAGTATTACTCCCCTGTAGCTCAGTCGGTAGAGCGGGTGACTGTTAATCACTAGGTCGGCGGTTCGAGCCCGTCCGGGGGAGCCATATAATTCAAAAGGTTATATTAAAATATTAACCATATTTTGATTCAAGTAATTTACAGGGCAACTTTTAAAGTCCATATAAGGTTGTAAATTACATTGTAAATCCAATCTTTTTGTAACGTACCAGTGGAATAGCGTTAGATATTTTACTGCTTAATTTACAATCTTCTGCTAAGCAAGCAGCGAAATCTTTATTTATTTAACGGTACTAGTTTCAATAAAAGCCTTCAAATCACTGGTACGGTATTTAATTTGTCGCCCAATCCGAACGTAGGGAATGCGTACTTCACCAGTTGAACGCCATTTAATCAAAGTTGCCGTTGGGATGGCAAGCAGGTTCGATGCTCCTTCGGTGTCGGTTGGTGTGTCTAGGTCTAAGGACAGTTCCTGTTGTTTCATATCATCTCCTCGCAGAATTTCTGCGATAAGCTTTTTAGTCAGCATGTTGGTTTGTTTGCCCCTACCCTCAAATCACAAAAGTTGCGTTGGACTAAAACTTATAGCTTCATTTAAATCCAATATTTTTCGCTTACAATCTTAAGAAATAATTGATGTATCGACCTAATTGTCAATCGTCAATTTCAATTCAATGTATTTAGTTGAAATGGAAACTTGGGCAAAGCCACATTCCCAGCATCCCATACCCAAGTTTTAATTTCGCTGTTTTCAATCATGTTGTTTAGATCATTTCTGTAGGTTTCACAGGCAGAAGCTGGACAGATGAACAAAGCAACGGGCGTTTTGTCTTTAGCAGATAACAGCACGCTTGCCGTAGGCACTGTTGATGCCAAGTTATAACGCAAACACTTAATAAATCGTTTGTTGGCTTGCGTCAGTTCGCTGAGCAGTTTTAATTCGTCATTATTGTCATAGGGAATCCAGTTCTCAGTTACCATCATCAAGGTGATCTCCCCAAAAGACGGGATTCCTGAGGCATTGATTCCAAATGTTCCCATGACGATAAGATGTCCACTTTCGTTGGCCGACCACAGAGCTAATTCAACTTCAAAACGTTTGCACAAGCGGCGGTAAATGTCGTGGTTCAGCATGATTGGGAAATCCGGCAAATGCTTAATGACCATTTTATGGCCGAACCGGGCGCTTGTAATCTCTTTGACTTCACCAATAATTAGCATGTATTGCTGGGGTTTGTTGCTTTCATGCAAGCGGCTTAATGTGGCTATTCTTCGCTCAGCAATTTCTTGTTTATGATCAAGGTCAAAAGCCTCGGGAATATAAATCAAGCTATCCAGGGCAACATTTTTGGCAGTTTTGTCCTTGGCGGCTTCATACAAATATTTCCGGATCACAAACCAGTTGCGTTTCCCTGCCATCGCTGGTGACCATTTGTTGAAACCGGCTTGTTCCCATAAATAATGCAAGGTGGCACGTAAGCTCAATTTTTTAGTATCTGTCTTGACGCTGGTTTTTTCTTGATTATTTCCACTAGGAATAGCTTTAGAGACACCTTTTGAAAGTGCAAAATCAAACTTTAAAATGGTTATCCCCTCGTCAATATTTTCCTTAATGGCCCAGACCGTGTAAGAACGCACTAAAGTTTTTCAGCCAACTCTGTTTGCGGCTTAGATAACGCCCTATTGGTTGAGTTACGGCTTGTTTTTTATATTTCTTGGGTTGGTGATTTTTTTAAAAAC
>JABFSV010000218.1 GCA_013140405.1 Methyloglobulus sp.
GGCGTAACGGCTTTAATCCTGGACGTATTCGCTGTCCCTCTGCAATCCATCTTAATTCATCCTCCAGCAATCTTGCGTTCCCCAGTTCCTCAAGCCCTTTTTTTATCTTCTTGGGATCGGGGGTTTGGCTTATTAGGTCTGGGGTATGGTGTTTGCCTTGCTTCATTTCTTGCGTTCGTCTGTCCATCACCTCCCCTAGAAGGTCGGAAATAAGTTTGGCATCCTGGAATAGCCGCTGCTTTTCAGCATGGGCAAAATGTATTCCTAGCCCCTTACTGAGCATGACCTCAAATTCTCCTGTAACAAGAATATTGCCATCCATAATAGTGTTACCTACACTTAGGTGCCTGTATCGCAAAAGTGTTTCGCAACAGGCGTGGGCAAGTGGTTTCATTTTCTCATCTATCTCTGGGTACATATCTTCGGCAATAGCCTCATTCAAAACAAAGTCGATGCCATCTTTATCGCGCAATTCAAATCGGAATAAAAAAAGAGATGCCTCGTTCCCCGCTATATTTTTCAAATTCACCTCACCTTCAAGAGCAGTCAACTATATTGGCGGAATATCTTAATTATTTGCTTATCGCCTTGTTGGCTGTATGCCCATTCAACAGAGACGGGACGAAAATTAGCCAACCTTATGATTGCCTGGAGATCGTCAAGTGTTCTGAAAGACCCGGTGGCATTTATGTCCGATAAAAATTTGATGGTGTATTTCCGATTGGGATGTTTCAAATACAGGTTCTTTACCAGCAACCCATCAGCGCATTCAAAGCTAAGTTGTAAATGCGGCTCAGGCTTGTCTAAGGCAAATATTTTCCACTTAATAATAGCCGAGGTAAATGCCAAAGCTAGCCTCGCACAAACTATCTTTCATGGGAAAAATCATCGCCCCGCTGGACGGGCTTGTCAACAACCGGCGGTTTGCTGGCCGCTTCTGCTGCACGTAGCCTGTCTTTGTCAGCCAGGACTTGTTCCTTTAAAAGCTGATGGTCTGTTTTGACAGGGTACAGGTTTTTGACAAATTCCAGCACGCGGTCAGCATCCTTGTTATTCCCTGCTTCACGTAACGCCGTTGCGGTCGCCAACCAATCCTTGACCACGTTGGCACGGGTAGCGGCCAATTTTTCTTTGCGTGACGCATCAGGTTTAGACCCGTTATATATCTCGTCCAAGACGCTTGTATAGCGGCTATTTTGTAATGTTGAAGCGACTGGCCCGTTACGTCCATTTTTCTTACCCTGCCCTTCTGTGCGCCATTTATCAAGACGTTCTTGGTGCTGGTGGATGTTGCTTTTTGCGCTGCTTTTGCCCTTCCCGCGCAATGCCGATGGCGTGGCATTGGCCTGTACGCCCTGTTCCCTTAAGGCGTGGGCGAACTGCTCACGCCACAACCGTAAGGTGTCTTTACGGATATAAAGCCGTTCCCCGGTTTCGCTGACGGCCTTGACGACCAGGTGGACATGCGGGTTCTTGCCGGATTCGGTCTTTTCATGCCGTGGGTCGGTGGCGGGGTCATGCAAGACCATTGCATAGCGGTGGTTAAGCGCAAAGTTTTCACGGGCGAACGCCTGTGCCGCTGCGAGGACGGTATGGGGTGGCGTGCCTTGGGGCATGGATAGTACGATGTTGTGGACTTGCTTGCCCCTGGAATCTTTGACCGCCTTGCCGTTTTTGTCGGTTGCCCCTGGCTCAGGGGCTTGGCGGTTGTGGTTTTTGGCATTGGCGCTTTTGCTGATGTCTAGCTTCCAATCCTCGACTAAAAACTGGGACACGTCCTTCCCGTTCAACACTTCGCCTTCATCGGTATGGACATCGAGTTTCCCGTGGCGGTCGATATAGGAAAGGTGAGCTTGTGCCGTTCCGGTGTCACGGCCTCCCCCCGTCACCTTGACCATCACCTCCGGCACATGGTTTAGGGTTCGGTTCATGGCCGCAATCGCTTCTGGGGAGGCCGGGTTGAAAAGGGGTCGCGCTGACGCACCCTTCCTGCCTCTGCTCCATAACTCGATTCCTGCTCCGTTCTTGTCCCTGATAACGGCTGCTGTGCGTTTTTTAGGCATAGTCGCTCTCCCAACTGGTTTGGTTAGTTCTTACGATGTCATCAATGGTTTCGCTGGCATGGCGCATTTCCTCACGTGCTTGGTCGATCAGGTCGATCACCGTGTCCTGCTGGGGCGAAACGCCTGTATGGGCAAGTTTGACCAATTGGTTCAAGTTGCGGCCAATGGCAGCGAGCTGGTTAGAAGTGACCGCCAACAATGACAATTCATTTTTTGGCAAGGCCGGGTTCTTTGTCCGCCACGACCGTAGGATAAGCCTCATGACGGTGCTGGTTGTGAGGCTACGGGCGGCTGCGTAATGTTTGATGAATCTCTCGTCCCCTGGCAGCGGCCAAAAATTAATGTTTCCTGCAATCGCTAGGTCATCCCCCTGCCCTTCGTTATTGGCAACAGGCAACGCTTGCGGTAAACCACGGCCTTCTTGTAGCAGCAGGTCGATTTGTGGCAACACGAGTTTGGTCACGTCTACGCGCTGCGTTATCGCCATCGCTACCAACGCAGCTTTCTTTTCGGGGCTGATCCGCAGGTTTAGGGCGACGGTCTTTGTTGATGCCATGTTGGGTGTCCTTTTAACTTAAATAAAGTGTAACACATTCATGATGGTAAGTCTATCCTGCCCTATATTATTTACGTTTTTGGGCTTTAGGGGTCTAGGCATCAGGTCTTGAGGGGTTAAAGTATTAAGGCATTGATATTGTATGCCTATTAGACAGGTAGCAGGGCAATCAGTCGGGGTGAAGGGGCGGAATGCGGTAAGCAAGGCGGGGAATGGGTTCAGGGCAATAATATGACAATAAACTCCTATTTCATAACATTTAACGGCACTTATTGTCATTATGTGTTCATTTAATAACAGTTATTGACAATATTCGCTTATAATGGTACAAAATAAGCTGATATATGCCTTTTTAATAACACCGTGTGCCAAATAATATGGACAGTAAGGCGATTGCCGATAGTTTGCGAAAACTGGCCAGCGACAAGTCGAAACGAAACAAGACGGGCATCCTGCGCGAAGTGTTTGATGATATTGAGGCGTGTTTGGCGGCAGGGATTTCGCAAACCGATGTGGTCAAGGTACTCAACGACCACGGCCTGGAAATGACCTATGGCACATTCGGGACAACCTTACGGCGGCTCAGGCTGCAAAGGGACAAGCGCAGCACCGCTAACCGACAACCCGCAACCAGGCAAAAGGCCGATCCCATTGGCCGCTCAGATGAAAACACGGCATCAGTCGAAACCGAAGCGCAAGCCGACAGCAGCGGAGGACAACCTGACAACCAACAAACGATCTTCAACCCCAGCGACTTGAGGGAACTCTTAAACAAAAAAGTGGACCTGGTGGCGTTGGCTAAAATTGGCAAAGAACTGAACAGGAAGCGAAAACATGAAAAACGTGGTGATTAATTTTTCGGGCAATGTGGGCAAGTCAACCGTAGCCGCGCATTTGCTAAAACCCAGGATGAACAATGCAACCTTGTTCAGTATTGAAACGCTCAATGATTCTGCGGAAACTGATGGGGTGGACGTAGAAACCTACAAAGGCAAAAAATTCAAGGAACTCCAGGAGGAAATCTTTTTGCTGGAGGATGCGATTGTCGATGTCGGGGCCTCCAATGTGGAGGACTTTATCAACCTGATGACGCAATATCATGACTCCCACAAGCAGTTCGATTACTTTATCTTGCCGACCGTCAAGGAAAAGAAACAGACGATTGACACCATCAACACCATTGAGGCGCTGTTCGCCCTTGGGATACCCAAAAATAAAATCCGCGTCATCATGAACAAGGTTGAAATGGATGATGAGGTCACGGAGGAATTCAAGGTGTTGTTCGGCTTGGAAGCGACTGAGAAAACTTTTGTCATCAATGAAAAGAGCGTCATTTACAACAATGAGGCATTTGACCAATGCAAAGACCTGGGTGTGCCGCTGGCCGATATTGTGGCCGACCAAACCGATTACCGTGCCAAAGCAAAAGTTGCCAAGGATGCCGGAAACCAAGTCGAAGCGTCCCGCTGCATTAATTTATGCCTATTGAAAATGGTGGCAACTACGGCGGACAACAATCTTGACCAGGTGTTCAAGACCTTGTTCAAATGAACAAGAAAACCGCCGCCCCTGCCCCACGTTCGCATAAGGAAGCCGTTGCTGCCCTCATGTTTGGGGAAATTGACACATTGTTGGATAAGGTTGAGGCATTAAGGGCTGCGGTTGACAACGCAACCGACAAGCACCTGGAGACCATAAAACAGCTTGAAGCCGCCAGCGACACCTACCATCAAGCAGTCCTGGCCGCAAACCTGCGCTCGAAAAAAGACATGATGACCTATCTTGAAACAATGTCTAAAACCCATGTCGCATTCACGGTCGAAGAGCAACGTACCGCGCTACAAACGATAGTCCGTGATGCAGTGGGCAATGAGGTCACCGCATTAAAGAAAATGTTGTCGGGGATCAGCGCGAACCATCTGCCCTCATTCAAAGGCTGGTGGGGGTTCATTTTGATGGCTTGCATGATAACGGCTATGGTAAGCAGCGCAATGACGGTTGCGTTCCTGAAACAGGCGGGGCTAATCTAGCACAGGGCAAAAATAGTTTGGTTGCGATTTTTCAGGTATGTGTGCTTCCAGATCATCACGCTGTAAGGTGCCGATCCCCATTCGCTACCGTGCGCGTTGGCAACGTATTAATACTACTGCCCGCTTCGTGTTCGGCAAGGCGTAGATCATAAGAAACCTGCAAATTAAGCCAGAATCCGGGGCTTGTCCCAAACCAATGACCAAGGCGCAAGGCGGTGTCGCCTGTAATGCGGCGTTTGCCGTTTATAATTTGGCTAATACGGTTCGGCGGCACGTCAATTTGACGGGCAAGCTCTGTCGGGCTAACCTCGATTTCTTCAAGTTCCCCGGCTAAAATCTCCCCCGGATGGATGGATGGTCGTATCATGACTTTTGTCCTCTCTCTAATGGTAATCAACGATTTCCACGCTTGATGCACCGGAATCGCCGTCTACCCATTCAAAACATAGCCGCCATTTGTCATTGATGCGGACACTGAATTGCCCTTGCCGATCACCTCTAAGCACCTCCAGTCGATTACTTGGCAAGGCGCGAAGATCAGCAAGGCTGGTGGCGGCATCCAAAATTTCGATGCGTTTCCATGTTTGCCGCTCAAAAGCATGGAATTCACGGACAAACTCCCCGGCAATGAAAGCCTGGGTGCGTTTGTCTTTATAGCTCAAAATCATGGCTAATATTAACATCATTGACGTTATACGTCAAACGTATATCATTCCTGTTCGGCAGCATAGACACCAAAATTGACACTCAACACCCCTACTTACATAGTTTTTCACAGGGAATCCCGTCCCCATCGCGATCAAGCTTTGCGGCCCCGCATTCTTTTAGGTAGTACATGGCTTCGGCACAGGACTTCATGCTTTTGCAGAAAGCATTCTTGCCTCCGCACGAGAAGGTTTCCGAATGGGGGATATTAAGGAATCTTGCGGGTGTTGTGGCTGGTATCTTTGGGTGGCGGAAGTCCCAAGGGGGAATAGGGTTTGGGTCTGCCCACAAACCGATTTTCTTGCTCCTCGCCTACTTTTCCAAATCGTCAATGCTTTGGTCCGTCAGGTATTTTTGGTATGCCCAGGCCATGCCGCGCCTTACCTGTTCGGCATTGGCGTCCACGCCATCGCAGTACAACCTGACCAATGACCGGCGGTATTTGTCCTTGCCCTTAACCACTGCTTGAACGGTTTTTTTAAAACATAACTCGGACAAAGACTTTTTCGACTCCTGACCACCTTTCTGCTTTTTTTCGGGAGCGTCTATCTCGATCAACCTTGCCTTCACCTGTGTTTTGTTTGCTGTTAACAAAGTCAAGGTATCGCCATCACTAACCCCGACAACGCGCGCTTCAAAGGTGTCGGCATATAATGATGCGGATAATCCCAGGATTACCACTGCAAAACAGGCCAGCAAAAAATTACCGCGCTCTTTCATCATCAACTCTATCAGAAAACTGGCTTTGTGGTTTCAGTTCGGGGACTACGCCTTTTTTAAGGCTTTCAGACAATTCTATTTTCGCTTGGCTAACAATCGCCGAGACAGTATCCGTTGGGTGGCCGTCAGCTTTGGCTTTGTTTTCGACCAACGCCAAGACTTGGTAGGCACTATCCAGTTCCGGGTGATGCTGCAAAGCCGCTTTAGGGGGTAAACTTAAAAAATCTTCGACTCGATTTCTTCCCGATAGGCCGGGTCGGTTTCCAGCCGTTTCTTGTTGGCTATCCCCCTGTGAACCCACTGGTCGATGGGGTCTGGCTTCGAGTCCGGCTGCTTGTCGGTAGGCGGCATCGGTAATACTGTTGTCGCTTCTGAGTTGTTCGAGCTTGTTTTTAAGCCTTTCTGTAATTTCATTGGCATTACCTTCGGTTCGTAATAAATCTAACTGTATCCAGCCTATGACTTCCTGTGCCTGGCTTTGGATGCGTACATCGACGATCTTTAGGGCTAATTTATCACCAAAACGGTCATAAAGTTTACTTAAACCGTCCGCTAACCCGCCCTGAATATCCGCCATCACGGAGATAGCCGCCCCACGGCCAACAAGATTAAAGCGTTTTAGGGTGTTCGCCAGGGCATTTTCAGGCTTTGCATGGACAGCGACGATCACCGGCTGCAAGCCAGCCTGAATAACGGCTTCAAACTTTTTAAAACTCGTCTCTGGCCGTGAAAGTTGCCCTTCAAAAATGACGTGGGCATTTTCCGGCAAAGCTCCACCTGTAAGTACAGCCGTTGTTTTCCCCGCTCCAGGTATTCCAGTCAGGAAAATAACACTGTCACGCCCCTGCTCTATCTTACCCTCAAGCATCCTTTGGAATAACGCCGAAGACAACACCGCCGCCGAATTATGGACGACACCGTTGTATCGGGTTCTGTTCTCATTAGATAACGGGTAAGGTCCAAGCACCTCTTTGAATAAGTCGGCATTGATATAGGTTCCCTTATGCGCCAAAGGATTTTTAAGATACTGGGCAATGAATAACTCTGGGTTGCGCTCAACCGCACTGGCAACCTTTTCTTGCACGGCGGCTAACTCAGGGTCTTGGAATACTCGCCGTTGTATCGTTTCTAGCACCAAGCATCCTTACATCCCAATATTAAAAACCTTCACAATGTCATTGCGTGACACCAACATCAACAGGCTGTCATACAGGTGCATACCCAAGAATCCCAAGAAACTGAAACCCGCGAAACCGTAGTAAAGCCGCACATCGCTCGGATGCGTGAATAAACACACAATAAAACCAATCAACATAAAAGCGGCTAAAGGCTTGCACACCAAGAACACGAAAGGCCGGAAAAAAAGCAGTAGCGTCAACACAATGGTCCGTAAGCACCCTGCCAAAAAAATCAGGACGTTCAAAAACATGTTCCAGGGCAAAAACTCGACACGCCGTCCGCCACGATCCACGTAGCGTTTTTTCACATCAAGGATGCGGTCATTAGACACCGCCCGCTTTTGTTTGGGGAACTTCACTAAATTGTCCATGCTAACCTCCTGGTTATCAATTACAGACGTGATTACGGCTTTGCGTTCTATTCAGCAGTTATTGAACCTAAAGCATCTTTTTCAGAACGACTGTCAATTTTTACCTCTAACTTTAAATACTGGTAGAGCGTTTCACGGGTGATCCCAAACTCCTTTGCAACACGCGACTTGGGTACGCCCTGCCCTAGCTTTACCTCAATATCGTTAATCTGGCGGTCACTCAATTTTCTTTTCCTGACCTTGCCGTCATAAACCCCGCGCTTTTTGGCAAGTGCGATACCCTCACGTTGCCTTTCGCCAATCATCGCCCGTTCAAATTGGGCGACAGCACCCAAAACAGACAGCATAAGGTCGTCGAAGCTGTTCCGGTCTTTCGTGAACTTAAGGTTTTCCTTGACGAATTCGACCGCAATACCTCGGAGGACAAAACCTTGTACGATATGGAGCAGATCACTTAGGTTCCTGGCTAACCGATCCAGGCTATGTACGACAACCGTGTCCCCTTCCCTGACAAACTCAGTTAACGCGTCAAGCCCTGGCCGGTTTTTGTCTTTGCCGGATGCCTTGTCTTCAAACACCTTATCGACAGGGATACCATCAAGCTGCCGTTCCAGGTTTTGGTCGTAGCTGCTTACCCGGATATAGCCGATGCGGTGTCCTTTCATTGAAAATAGAAATTGAAGGGTAAAATGTCAGATTATAGTCTAAACAATTACACAGATATGTCAATACTTTAATATACGACCCTTATCTGACATTTTTTAGGTGTTTTTTGGCTAGTTTGGTATTGTCAGGAGAAGGTATACCCAAAATGGACACACCATCGTCAAGGTCTGATGTCATGTCCTTTTCCAAAGCCAGTGTCAGCGGTGCAATTTCAGAAGCCGAGTGCACAAATGTCAGAAGACACCTGCACTCTTAAGGTTTAAGGTAGCATCCCCAGTGGGCTGGCAAGATACCGATGGTATCAATTCTCATTGTCGCCTAGAGCTACTGACAATCTATGTCAAATGGACTACCAATCCAGAAAGGCTCAAGCTGCGGTTTCTTGACGGAAATCATGTCCCAATTGATTCAGGTACAGATCGATGACGGGAAAGCACAGATCATAATCGCCCCAGACCAATTCCCCGTATTCAATACGAAACATGGCAAATTTAGCCGGATCAAGGTAATTACGTATGTCGGGGTGCTGTGCGCGGGTTAAGAACGGTTTGAAATCAACCGACTGTTCCTTGCCATCATCGAATGTCAGGTGGAGGCGATAATCACCAAGAGCTTCCGCCTTAATAATATTGATAGGGTTCTGGCTCATTTCAATCTCCCAGTGATACGTTCTGGTCTTACCGATTTATGCAAGACGAAAAAATCAATCCATTTTTGCACAATGTCATCTGCGCGGGCGCTGATGATTTCCTTGAAATGCTGCATTTCGCGGAACTCCAACGGCATCCTTCCGGCCACGTCAGAATAACGTATTTCAGTCACGGTGCCGTTTAAGACAATAATCTCTGCCTTAGATTCACGCCCCTGGCACTTTCCATGGACATGCACTGGCTCGTGTTCATTTGAGTAGAACATGATAATTAGGCCAAAATATTCGTATAGTTTGGGCATGCCCTATTCTCATGGTGCTTAGATGTAAGCCTTATTATATCAGATACCACACAACCTGCGGTTTCAGGCAAAAAGGGCTGGCGGATATGTAAAGGCCCATAAAAGCAGCCATAATTGAAGCGAAAAAACGTCTATGGGCCTGCTGGGGATGAGGCCAGACAGAGAACCCCGTGAAACTTTAGAACCTTTTGTTGATTAACCCTTACCCCTTATAGTCCGCCTGTCTCCAGTGAGCGGCTGCTCAACTGTGTAAGCGGCCATTCAGTGGCAACCCTTGGTCGTCAGTACC
>JABFSV010000475.1 GCA_013140405.1 Methyloglobulus sp.
GTTATTTACAGAAAAATTGATATGTTAGCCATTTACAAAGTTTATCTCCTTCGAAATCGCGTTTATCAACTTCGTTACAAGTTACATAATTTTTGCTTATCAATCTGATTGGCTATGTCACCGTTAACTATGGAAGCCTTATCTGATGTGGCTTTGAGAGAAAACCACAAGCCGCATTAAATAAGGCTTTTCTTGAAAAAGAAAAATTTTTCAACAGGTAACGATGACATAGCCATCTGATTTAAAGAAGTTATCTTAAACTCAAATATATGTTATATATGAGTTTAAATAGAGGCTATAGCCTTTATCTTTATTACTATTTTTGTAGATAGAGCTTTTACGAATTTTATTGTTTGGGTAGTCTTTTCCGCAATTTGTTTTGGATTTGTATTCTTGGGCTTGATTACCGCCAAGAACTATAACGTTATCATTGTCGTTTTTAAGAAAGAGTCCAACATGACCACGACTATTATCACTTGTGTCTGTAAAGACTACAATGTCGCCTTCTTTTGGATCTTTTGTTTTAATACCATATTCAAGGTAACTTTGTGAAGAGACTGGGTCTTTCGCAAATGTTCGCCTTGAGCGATATAGGCACCATGATAATGTCGCCGCACACCAAGGAGTACAATCACTATTTGGAAATTTTTCTTGCTTGTAGCCAACATCATGGAAAAATTTGACTATAACTGGGTTTCCAACATCTGCCCAACGTTCATTATATAACTCGCCACTTGAATTTTTTTGATTAATATTTGCCAAAAAATTCATAACATCTAATGGGTTAGTAGTCGGTGCTTTAGATAAAATGTTTTTGGCTAAAGCAATTTCATCTTTTCCGGCAGAAACAACTCCCAAGCCTTGTTCATCAAATCCATCGTCCGGTTCTTTAGGGGCAAAGTAATCTATAAAAGGGTAATCTATGTACGGGTGATCGTTAGCTAGAAGAGTTTTGCCGCTGGCAAGAATAAATGGAGTAAGCATTATGAATTTTCTACGTGAAATGTACATCTTCTCTCTCCTTTGTTTTTAAAATAATTTTCAAACTAGCAATAATCAAAGGTAATAATTATGATATATCCATAACGAGTAGTAATTATTGAAGCTCATTTATTGCACTCTGTACTTCTTTTAGATCATTGCTTGTTCTTATCGTGTTTACTTCTTGTTGATTATTTTGAGCATCCTGACCTGCTTTAGCAAAAAGCGTTAAAATTGCGTTAACAAAAGTACCTTGATTATAGTATTTTTCTAAATCTGATTTGGCTTGCTCCCAAGTGTATTCTTTGTTTTCGGACCTTAAGCCTTTTTCAATAATTCCTTCAATTTTAAGTCGGTCAGCTCTCATAGTATTGCAAATCATTTCAATAGCATTACTGCCAAGACTGTTTTTATCAATAACATCATTAGCTCCTTTTAATCCGGTATCTATCCCAGCCAATAAAGCTGCAAGAGAACCTCCAGTCAATGTCGCTGAAGCTGTAAGGCCTAGTGAAATCCATTTTGTTACAGTTTCTCTAAATTCAACATCGGTTCTAATTTTTCGTTCGTAATCATAATAATTGTGGTCGATCAGACTTTTTATTTCAGAAACAATTCGATTTCTAATCTCAGACTTTTTTGCATTATCCGTAGATGGAGTATTGTATGTTTTAAGAAAGTATTCTTGATTAGGATTCTTACAAGCTATTTCATCGAAATAGCAATACGACATTGGCAACCCCATACCATCTTTTCCATTCAATGCTAAAGTTTCAGGAGGGTTTTTTGACCAAGGCATGCTTGAACAAGCAGTTAATAGGCTGTAAGTGAATAAAATAGATAATATTTTGATATTGCGAAAGAACATCATGAAAAACATAACTTCCCCCTTTTTTAGTATTTTGATCGGATATTATTTCTTGCAAGAAATATTTTAGTTAGTATCCCATCTGCATTTTACAGAAAAGACATGGTTACAAAATAGCATTTTTTTCCCGTTTTTCAATAGAAAAATCAGAAAATTATGTTAGCAGCTAACGTACCTCTTTAACATTACTTGATTACCTATAAATTTCAGCTATTTTGAGCATTCTTACCCTGATTAAATTCGTAACATGCGTTAATTTGTACGAGGCGCATCGTTCGCGGTACGCGCACATCCACAAATCTCATAAATCAAACTTCAATTAAATCAACCAAACGCTTCGGTCTGCATTTTGTGGCCTCAGTGTTTGAAAAAACCCTCATAGCCAAATCTCAGCTAGTCTTGTTCAAGTCCTCGGTAAATAACCCTGAACAGTCTTGTATTTCAGGCCTCTTAAAGTGTTGTTAAGGCAAGTCTTGTATAAAACCTTTACGCACTGGATGTGCTGTCATGGATGGGATATTTCTAAGGATTAATTATGTAATTGAAAACAACTATAACTTGAACAAAGGGGATTTGATGAAAACAACTAAAACACTAAGCAATCTATACCTTAATTTACTTGCTCTAACTTTACTTTTCAGCGTTGCTCAAAGCGCTGGTGCTGCATGTGCATCAGGCTCGGTAACATTGAAGGCACCGCTTTATACAGTCACGGTCGATGCTTCCCGGTTGCTTACTTATCAGCAACTAATAGGAAATGTTGTTAAAAAATCCGCCCTAAGGAGCGATTGTGTGGGTTATACAACTTACACGATCACCGGAACCAAAAACTTGCCCTATAGCGACGGAACCCAGTTGGTGCTTTTAGGAAAGAATGATTTCAATTCACCATCGCCAGCCGCTATTTTCCTGACCGTGGTCAATGGCTCAATAGACACAACAGTCACTGCATCGGGCGCACAAACAGGCATTAATAGCGATCCGTTTAGTATTTATTTGGGCTCATCTATGACTATGAGAGTAAAACAACCCTGGAAATAATTTGTAGGGTTATAATTCTGCTTATTCTAAGGTCGTAAAGCGTATAAATATAAGATGGCTTAGCCGCGCAATCATGTGGTCTATCCATTTTTTTGTAATTTGGGCGTGGCGTAATCCAACATAGCCCCAAATATTGGGGCTTGTACCTCACCCGCAACCCTGATTAAGAAAAAACCACAACACCAATGAAATCAAGCAAATTATTTGGCTTACATTCAGTACAGGCAGCAATAGATTATTCGCCAAGTAAAATCATGCGGGTTTGGATTGACGCGCAGCGTTTGGATAAGCGGCTGAGTACAATTATTGACGACCTCGCGGTGTTGGGCATTGAGCCTGAAAAGACGGACAGGAAAAAACTCGACCGTTTAGCCGATGGCAATAATCATCAAGGTATTGCTATGGAAGTCGAAATGCTGGGTGAGCAATGTGAAAGCGATTTGAAGACGATGGTGGAAAACTTGACCACCACCGCATTGTTGCTGGTGTTGGATAACGTGCAAGACCCCCATAATTTCGGCGCTTGTTTGCGGACTGCGGATGCAACAGGTGTGCAAGGCGTTATTATCACTAAGGATAATGCTACTGGCATTACACCAACGGTGTGTAAGGTCGCCAGCGGCGCAGCAGAAACCGTGCCGGTTTATCAAGTGACTAATTTATCAAGAACGCTGCGTTGGCTTAAGGGCGAAGGTATTTGGATCATGGGGGCTGCTGGTGAAGCGGAGCAAACCGTCTATCAAACCGATTTGACTGTGCCTATGGCGTTGGTTATCGGTGCGGAAGGTAAAGGTCTAAGGCGGCTGACCAAGGAAAACTGTGATTTGTTGATAAAGTTGCCAATGCTGGGGCAGGTAGAAAGCCTTAATTTATCTGTTGCTACGGGCGCATTTCTTTACGAAACTGTGCGGCAGCGTTCAATTACCAACTAACAGATGCAATCTCATACAACACACCAGCTTCAAGGTGAAAATTTAAGCTGTGTCCGCGACGACAGGGAGTTATTTACAAGCCTCGGATTTACCGTACAGACAGGGCAGGTTTTGCTGTTGGAAGGTAAAAACGGCAGTGGTAAAACGTCTCTGTTACGCATCATCTGCGGTTTTCGTGAGCCTGATACTGGGGCAGTTTCGTGGTGCGGAGAAGAAATTCCCCAAAGCCAGTATTATTCCGATATGGCTTATGTCGGGCATTTGGATGGCATTAAAAAAGAACTGACCGTGCAGGAAAATTTGAGGTTGTCTCTGGCGCTTGGACGGCCTGGAAAATTGTCTATCCAACAGGCTTTGGAAAAAGTGCAATTGGTCGGTTATGAAGATACCTTGATTCAAGCATTATCAGCAGGACAAAAGCGGCGCTTATCGTTAGCGCGGCTGCTGATTACCCATAATATTTTGTGGATACTGGATGAGCCGTTTACTTCATTAGATAAACAAGGCATCGTGCTGGTTGAGTCATTAATGGCTGAACACTGTGCTAACGGGGGTATGATGGTGATGACATCGCATCACGACGTTAATCTGCAAGGCGTTGATGTGCAATATATAAGGTTGTTCTGATGGCAATGTTCGATGCGTTTGCCGCGATTGTTCGCCGCGATTTGGTGTTAGCCATGCGACGGCGTTCGGAGATTGCCAATCCGGTGCTGTTTTTTATCCTGGTGATCACCTTATTTCCGTTAGGCATCGGGGCGCAGCCTAAATTATTGCAAGCGATTGCGCCTGGGATCATCTGGGTTTCGGCTTTGCTGGCAACCATGTTGTCTTTAGATAGCCTGTTTCGTTCTGATTTTGATGACGGATCTTTGGAGCAGATCTTGTTAAGTCCACATCCAACTTCGATCCTGGTGTTGGGCAAAATAACGGCTCATTGGTTGACTACAGGCTTGCCGTTATTAATCGTTGCGCCCCTGTTGGCAGTCTTTTTAGGGATGCCTAACCAATCCTTAAGCATTCTACTGTTAACATTATTCCTTGGGACACCGATATTAAGTTTGATTGGGGCAGTCGGGGTTGCCTTAACGGTTGGACTGCGGCGTGGTGGGATGATTTTATCGTTGCTGGTGTTGCCTTTGTATGTGCCGGTGTTGATTTTTGCCAGCAATGCCGTCGAAATGGCAAGCACAGGTTTACCTGTCACTGCACAAATTAATATTTTGATTTCAATGCTTTTGATGGCATTGGTGTTAGCGCCGTGGCCGACAGCCGCTGCACTAAAAATGAGTATAAATTCCTAATATCCCGTAAAATAGTTGCATCATCAAAGCAAAGTGGAGTGTAGCAGTATGGGTTCGGACAAATATCTTTCCGTTTTTACCGTAGCAACTGAGCAACAAAGAAAAGAGAACTTTGAGGACTATTGGAAATTTACCCAGCAGCACGGCGGCGAATTGTTTGAGGCCGATAAAGATTTAGCAAAAAAGCGTGCTCGCCTTAAATATTTTGAGGACAATCCAGTTCACTTGCGTACGCCTTTGGCAAATCCCGATGCTTTTTATCGCAACTATGTTGACATGAAAGACGATCCGAAAACCTTGGATCGAATGACGCTTATGCTCACGGGGATCTACAAATTTGCCCGTCACGAATGGGTGGGTATTAAGGGCGCATGGGATGTGGTGCCAGATATGGCAAATTCCCACTCTGTTGAAGACAAAATCAGCCGTGTACATTTAGCAGAAGAGTTTTGCCATGCCCGCTTATTCAACGAAATGCTGCGGACCTGCGGCTTGGATAAAGTGGAATGGGTGCCATTAACCCCTTGGAAAGAGTGGGTTTACGAACAATTCCCCAAATTGCCTGGTGTACTATTGGATGGCCCCGCTTTCGTAACCGAATTAATGGGTGTGTCTTTCTATTTGCATTTGGATCGTTTGTTTGATGATGTGCTGGCGGATGAGCCAGAAGTTAAACAACGTTTACGGGAATTGTTGAATGAAATCACTATTGACGAGGTTGCCCATGTCGGTCAACGCAGAAACTTTCTCGGACCGATTGCGACTAAGCTCTCAAAAATGATGGTAGTGCCGTTATTTACAATGTTCTATCGAGATATTCCCGAAATAGGGCAATTATTTAATGTTGACCAAATGATTAAAGACGGTTTGGCGTTCGATTTTACCGCTGTACCTGATGATCTGGTTGACAAGAGTTGGATACCTTCGTATTGCAAGGCTTAACGAATCAAAAAACAAGCCGCAAGGTTGCGGCTTGTTAACCAACTGATTTTGAATTACCGTCCTTGAGTTAACACCTTATGTTTTTAGTGCCAGATTTGGTCGTGCGGTTTTTTCATCGCATGGCTTCTCCTCCACATTTTTACGCGTTTTCTGAGCGTTTAATGCCGTGGCTAGTCGTCATATTTATGTTACTAGCGGTAACCGGACTTTACGGCGGCTTATATCTTGCGCCGCCGGATTACCAACAAGGCGATAGCTACCGGATTATCTATATCCATGTACCCAGTGCCTGGATGTCCTTATTTATCTATGTGGTGATGGCGATTGCCGGTGCAATTGGGTTGATTTGGCGAATTAAGCTGGCTGAAATTGTCATGATTAGCAGTGCGTCTGTTGGTGCCAGTTTTACCTTTATTGCGCTGGTGACTGGTTCTTTATGGG
This sequence comes from Methyloglobulus sp., assembly GCA_013140405.1. Classification (GTDB taxonomy): domain Bacteria; phylum Pseudomonadota; class Gammaproteobacteria; order Methylococcales; family Methylomonadaceae; genus Methyloglobulus. The sequence continues at coordinate 6,510 of JABFSV010000475.1, forward strand.
GTAAACCCATGTGGGGTACCTGGTGGGTCTGGGATGCACGATTGACCTCGGAATTGATCCTACTGTTTTTGTACCTGGGCATAATTGGCTTGTATGGTGCAATTGATGACAAGCGTACAGCATCCAAGGCCGTCGCTATCCTGGCTTTAGTAGGCGTGGTTAATATCCCTATCATCCATTATTCGGTTGAGTGGTGGAACACCCTGCATCAAGGGCCGACCGTGGCTAAAATGGACAAGCCGTCGATACATGTCAGTATGCTCACGCCATTGTTACTTATGGCCTTGGCGTTCAAAGTTTACTATGCGATTGCCTTGATACTGCAAGCGCGTGTTGAGCTATTGCAACGGGAACGTAATTCCCAGTGGGTTAAAACGAAGGCAGTTGAGGAAGGTGGCCTATGAGTCTGCAAGAATTCCTGGCGATGGGTGGATACGCTTTTTACGTGTGGACATCCTATGGTATCTGCCTAGTCGTGCTGCTTGCCAATGTGGTTATACCCATCATCCAACGTAAAAATTTTTTAAGACAACAAGGGCTAAAGCAAAAACGGCAAGACTTATGAAACCTGCAAGAAAACAGCGATTGATCCTTATCGGACTGATGGTGCTGGGCGCAAGTTTAGCGACTGCATTTGCACTCAAATCATTCAACGATAATCTGATGTATTTTTTTCCTCCCACCGACGTGGTGGAAGGCAAAGCGCCCAAAGATGCCTTGTTCCGCTTGGGTGGTATGGTCATCAAAGGCTCAGTAGAAAGGCCGGATAAGGGCATGATGGTACGTTTTAAGCTGACCGATTTCAATAAAGAAGTGACCGTTGAATACACGGGCATCCTGCCGGACTTGTTCAGGGAAGGGCAGGGCATCGTCGCACACGGTCGGTTAAACGCACAAGGCGTTTTTATTGCCGAAGAAGTGCTGGCAAAGCATGATGAGAACTATATGCCGCCGGAAATTAAGGCAACTTTGAAGAATCCGGCAAACCCTCCAGCAGGGCAAGCCCAATGATTCCTGAGCTTGGGCATTTTGCCCTGATTCTTGCCTTGTGCATGGCTGTGATTCTGGCCATCGTACCCATTGTGGGAGCAACACGATCTGTATCCGGCTGGATTGCGGTAGCTAGACCTACGGCTTTTGCCCAATTGTTATTTGTGGCGATAGCTTACGGTTGTTTGACTTACAGTTTTTTGACGCACGATTTCTCAGTGAAGTATGCGGCGATGAATTCAAATACCGCCTTGCCAGTTTTGTATTTGGTTTCAGGCGTTTGGGGCGCACATGAAGGCTCGTTACTGCTCTGGGCGTTAGTGCTATGCTGTTGGACGGCTTTGGTGGCAAGATTCAGCCGTGCCATTCCAGATGCAACGGTTGCAAGGGTCTTGGGCGTAATGGGCATGATTTCCATCGGTTTTCTACTGTTCCTGTTATTGACTTCAAATCCGTTTGAACGACTGTTCCCAGCTCCCATTGAAGGGCGCGACTTAAATCCCTTATTGCAAGATGTCGGACTTGCGATACATCCACCCATGCTGTACATGGGCTACGTCGGTTTTTCCGTGGCGTTTGCTTTTGCGATTGCCGCGTTGATGCAAGGTCGGCTTGATGCAGCTTGGGCGCGTTGGTCTAGGCCGTGGACGACGATTGCCTGGACGTTTCTAACGCTGGGTATCGCATTAGGCAGTTGGTGGGCTTATTACGAACTGGGCTGGGGCGGCTGGTGGTTTTGGGATCCGGTCGAAAATGCCTCGTTCATGCCTTGGTTGGTTGGTACGGCGTTGATCCATTCCTTGGCGGCGACTGAAAAACGGGGCGTATTTAAAACCTGGACAGTTTTGCTGGCGATTTTTGCGTTTTCATTAAGCCTACTGGGAACGTTCCTGGTACGTTCCGGCGTGTTGACATCCGTTCATGCCTTCGCCAGCGATCCGGCTAGAGGATTGTTTATCCTGATTTTTTTGGCGATTGTTATTGGTGGTTCCTTGTTGCTATATGCAGTACGTGCCCCCGCAGTGAAATCAAGCGCGACTTTTGAGCCAGTTTCCAGGGAGTCGGTGATTCTCATCAATAATGTGTTACTGGTAGTGACTGCCGCCAGCATTTTGCTGGGTACGCTGTATCCGTTGGTTATTGATGCTTTAGGTTTGGGCAAGATTTCAGTAGGCCCACCGTATTTTAATGCCGTTTTCATCCCATTAATGGCACCTTTGGCGATTGCCGTGGGCTGTGGAATGTTATTACGTTGGAAACGGGATAGCCTGAGTGACCTTACTTCCAGAGTGCGTTGGTTAATCTTAAGTTGTCTGGTAGGCGGAATGGCATTGCCTTTGCTCATGCCGTTTTATTCTTGGGCTGCGGCATTGGGATTGACGTTGGCTTTATGGACGGTGGCAATGACAGTGCTTTCTTTCATTGATCGACTGGGTGATAAAGGTTTGTCATGGGAGCGTCTGGCAAAAATACCCGCAGGATTTTATGGCATGACCATTGCCCATCTTGGGATTGCTATATTTGTAGTAGGTATTACGCTGACTTCCGTTTATAGCGTCGAGAAAGATAGTCGTATGACCCCTGGCGAAATACTTGAACTTTCCGGTTATCAATTCAAATTCCAAGGCATCAAACAAGCCCAAGGCCCTAATTACATTGCCCAACAAGGTTTGATAACCGTAAGCCATGAAGGTAAGGCAGATGTCACGCTTGAACCACAAAAACGAGTTTACCAAGTACAAAAAATGCCCATGACCGAAGCTGCAATTGATGCAGGTCTATTCAGGGATCTTTTTGTTGCCATCGGCGAACCGCTAGGTGATGAAGGTGCATGGAGTCTCAGGATTTATTACAAAGCCTTTATCCGCTGGATATGGTTGGGGGCGGTGTTCATGGCGGTAGGTGGATTGTGTGCCACTTGCGACAAGCGTTATCGGATAAGCAAAACGGTCAAGCAGTACGACTAAACTTTTTGGGTGTTGTAGCCTCAAATGTACGCGCTTGGAGGAATTAAAC
>JABFSV010000024.1 GCA_013140405.1 Methyloglobulus sp.
GAAGGTTCCTCAGCATGTCGTCAACAAAATGTACGGCGAGAAAGTGCGCGGCGAAGTGGCTGGCGACTTAATTCAATCCACTTATTACGATGCCTTGCGTGACCAGAACTTAAATCCTGCCGGACAGCCGCACATTCATGATCTTGATGAAACTGAAGGCTTCAAATATATCGCCGAGTTTGAAGTTTATCCTGAGATTTCCTTAGAAGGTATTGAAGGGTTGGCGATAACACAGTCCTTAGCGACTGTAGAAGAAAGCGACGTTGACGCGATGATCGAAAAACTCCAGGCTCAAAAAAAATCCTGGAACGAAGTCGAGCGGGCTTCTCAGGACAAAGATCGCATAACGATTGCCTTTACCGGAGTAAGTGAAGGTGAAAACTTTACCGATGGCACGGTGCAGGATTTTCCGGTGGAAATCGGCGCTAAGCAGATGATCCCAGGCTTTGAAGACAATCTCACTGGTCTTAAAAAAGGCGAGGGCAAAACTTTTTCGGTGAACTTTCCAGAAGAATACAATAACGCCAAGCTGGCGGGAAAACCTGCCGAATTTACAGTTGAAGTCATTAAGGTTGAAGAACCAGGCTTACCTGTTGTTGATGAAGAATTTATCAAGGGTTATGGTACCCAAGATGGTTTGATGGCTACTTTTAGGGCCGACATCAAAACCAATATGGAGCGTGAATTAGCACAAGCCCTGCACGGCAAGTTGAAAAATACCGTGCTTGAGGCCTTATATGAAAAAGTTCAGCTTAAAATCCCTAGCATCTTGATTGAAGAAGAAATTCAAAACCTGATGAAACCGTATCTGGAATCGGCCAAAAGGAACAAGCTCAAACAGGCAGACTTGCAACTGCCTAAAGAAATGTTCAAAGACCAGGCAGAGCGACGAGTAGCGTTAGGCTTGATTTTGGGTGAAATTATCCGTACCCAAGACATCAAGGTCGATGACAGCAAAGTCCGCACAACCATTGAAGACATGGCGAAAAGCTATGAGCAACCGGAGGCTTATGTGTCGTGGTATTACTCGGACAAGAGCCGTTTAAACAGTGTCCAACAAATGGTATTGGAGGACCAAACAGTTGAATGGCTGGTTTCAAAAGCAAAAATAGCTAATGAAACAACGAGTTTTAGTGATATTATGGACGCAAACCAACGCTAAGATATTATTTAATGTACACCAAACACAGCAACATAAACCAAATCATATCACCACAGGCGGCAGGTACTTTGGTGCCGATTGTCATAGAGCAAACCGCACGGGGTGAACGTAGTTTTGATATTTATTCCAGGCTTTTAAAAGAGCGGGTCATCTTCCTAATTGGTCAGGTTGAAGACTACATGGCAAATCTGGTTGTGGCGCAGTTGCTGTTTCTGGAATCGGAAAATCCCGATAAAGATATACATCTTTATATCAATTCGCCGGGCGGTTCTGTAACGGCGGGTATGTCCATTTATGACACTATGCAGTTCATCAAGCCCGATGTCAGCACCATGTGTATAGGGCAGGCTGCAAGTATGGGCGCATTGCTGTTGACCGGCGGAGCGAAAGGCAAACGGTATTGTTTGCCGCATTCGCGGATGATGATCCACCAACCTTTAGGTGGTTTTCAGGGACAAGCCTCAGATATTGACATCCATGCACGGGAAATATTGCTAATCAGGGACAAACTGAACAAGGTTTTGTCCCATCACACTGGGCAGCCGGTAGAGAAGGTTGCGATTGATACGGATAGGGATAATTTTTTAAGTCCAGAAGATGCAGTCAGTTACGGATTGATTGACAAAGTTTTGTCGAATAGGACTACTGTTCCTGTTTGAGCAACTAAAATATTCATGGCATTTGGTTTCAATATTTTGGTAATGACTATAACGATCACAAGCGCGATCTCACTGAGCTGGGTCTTTTCAGGAGTCCAAGTATGAGTAACGATAAAAATAGCAAAGACGACGATAAGCTACTTTATTGTTCATTTTGCGGTAAAAGCCAGCAAGAAGTCAGAAAACTTATCGCTGGGCCATCCGTCTATATATGCGACGAGTGTGTAGACCTCTGTAACGACATCATCAAAGATGAGCTGCAAGATAAATCTTCCTCATTTTATGGTGGAGAATTGCCCAAGCCCAAGCAAATCAAGGAAGAGCTTGACAGTTACGTGATAGGGCAGGAACGTGCCAAGAAAATTCTGGCGGTTGCCGTATATAACCATTACAAAAGGCTGCGGAATAGGACTAAAAAAGACGGTGTTGAACTGGCAAAAAGTAATATTTTGTTGATAGGCCCGACGGGTTCAGGTAAGACCTTATTGGCAGAAACTTTGGCGCGGTTGCTGGATGTGCCGTTCACTATCGCCGATGCTACAACTCTCACCGAAGCCGGATATGTCGGTGAAGATGTCGAAAACATTATCCAAAAGATTTTGCAAAAGTGCGATTACGATGTCGAAAAAGCCGAAACTGGCATCGTCTATATTGATGAAATCGACAAAATTTCGCGGAAGTCCGACAATCCATCTATCACTCGCGACGTGTCGGGTGAAGGTGTGCAGCAAGCATTATTAAAGTTGATCGAAGGCACGATTGCTTCAGTGCCACCTCAGGGCGGACGCAAACATCCGCAACAGGAATTTTTGCAGGTCAATACCGCGAATATCCTGTTTATAGTCGGTGGCGCGTTTGCAGGGCTGGATAAGGTCATCAAGGCGCGTTCGGAAAAAGGCGGCATCGGTTTCTCTGCGGATGTTAAGGCAAAAGACGAAACTAAAAATGTCGGCCAGCTTTTTGCCGAAGT
>JABFSV010000530.1 GCA_013140405.1 Methyloglobulus sp.
CCTCAGGATCTAATTCATTGAATGCGGGTACATCGTTGGTATTGACTGAAACACTGTATTCGCCTAATTCCGCTAATTCACGGAACATCCTGACGGGATCGTTGCCGGTTTTGAGCAAATCCAGATAAGGGCAAAATCCGATTTTCCAGCCTGGTTGGCTTAATTCAACTTCATCAGCAACTTGCGTGGCGACGACATCTGTAGAACCAATTGTCTCTTCGGAAGTTGTGGCAGGGCTTGCTGCTGCGTCATTTGCAACACCCGTCAGCTCAACTTCCAATGCTGCCTTATATTTCCCGACGGTAGCGCTATCGACATCCTGGTTGGCTTGTATTGAGGTTAACATGGTGCGTAGGCAATCAACCGAACCCAATAAAACATCAATGGCGAGTTGAGTCACTTTCCTGCGCCCGTCGCGCATTTCGTCCAACAGGGTTTCCATGACATGGGTAAAATCGGCAACATCGTTAAACCCAAACGTGCCGCTTCCGCCCTTTATGGAATGTGCGCCCCTGAAAATAGTATTGATTGTTTCCGAATCAATATCTCCCGTATCAAGATTTAACAATCCTGATTCCATAGCCTCCAATCCTTCGAAACATTCTTCGAAAAAGACTTGATGGAATTGTGACATATCGATAGACATAGACTTACCTGAGTGTTCCTGAGTTTTGTGGGCTACTATTCTTCTTAGCCAAGAACTTTCTTTAATGTCTTTAGCAATTGATCCGGGTCAAAAGGCTTCACAATCCAGCCTGTTGCACCAGCGGCCTTGCCTTCTTGCTTTTTTTCCATACTTGATTCAGTGGTCAACATCAGCATCGGTATGTACTTATAGTCCGGCAGCAGCCGTAAATCCCTGATTAAGGTTATCCCGTCTTTATTGGGCATGTTGACATCAGTAACGACACAATCGAACTGCCTGGTCTGTGCTTTAGCCAAGGCATCGACACCATCTACTGCTTCTTCGACATCATACCCGGCACCTTTTAAGGTAAAAGTGACCATCTTTCTCATCGAAGCTGAATCGTCAACTGCAAGAATGCTTGCCATTGTTTTCTCCATTGTTGAATTGTTAGCTAAAACCAGCCCATATGAATTGAGCCATTTGCATTTGTTTAAAATTATAGTTAAAGAAATTTTCCTGTGGTTTTTTTATTGTAAAAACTAGAGCTTCGTCGCATTTAAATCGACTTACTGGACGGCTACGACGCCAAGATTAACCTTTAGGCCAGAAAATATGTCCCTACGATAACAATTTTGAAAAATTGAAGCCTTGCACGTGAAAGTGGAACGACCGCCAATGCCAAACAAATTCAAAAAGGCAGCATTCAAATATTTAAACGCTAGCGCAACCAGTTTGTATCTGTCGGCTTCAGATCGAAATTTAAGGCTTTTTAACCCTAACTTCTAAAGTTTAGCCCTTTATTTAACCAAGACCAAACCTGCCTCAATGACTGTGCCACTAACAATTCGCCCTGAGCTCTCATTTTTTACTCGGATGACCTGCCCTTTTGCGCCATCCATCAGGGCTGTCCCACTCATTCTGATCGTAAAAGCTGATTGCTCGGTGCTGATGATAACTTTGTCATTTCTCTTGATGAGGGGCGGCTCCACAATGCCCCTCATGCCCAAGATAGCCCCGGCGGGCATATTACGCCCAGCTTGCTTGTTTTCTGCTTGTTCAAATTGGGTCATAAAATCCCCACGGGTATTGGTCACATCCATTTTTTCAATAGCCAGGTGTTGGCGGGAAATAATTTCCCCGCGCTGTATAGGGCGAGTCAAAACAATGACGGATTCATAAGCCTTAATCACCGTTGATGCAAAAATGGACCACTTTCTTTCTGCGTTGCACTTAACACCGATTGATGTCCTGCCAGGTTTTATTAAATCAGCCACCTTAAACGCCTCCAGCGCTTGGGTGCATTCAGGCAGTTTTAGCTGATTGTCCAAGGGTAGGACATTTATTTCGTATTCAGCTGAAGAATCCATCCTTTGCTCAACCGTTGCCTTAACGAAGTCATAAATTGAATCCAGTGACTGATACTTTTCTTCAGCATGGCACGGCGTAATAAATGCCAAGCCTAGCGCCAAAATAACAAATCTGTTTTTAACCATTGGGTAATACCGGGTTTATAGCTGAATATTATTGTTAAGCATAATCAGTGCCAAGCTAATAATGCGCAAGACGCAGCTAGATCCGTCACATTAAGCCAAATTATTGACACTCCACATCACTGACGATCCAGCTTAGTTGATCGCCCACCTATTGCTGAATATAGCTGTTTCCTAGGTTTCATGGGGGTTATTTGGGGTAGGTACAATAAATTTGATCACCCAAACAACTCATTTATTTTATGGCACGCATTATGCTTTATGTCATTTGTACAATACTTGAGGCAATTATCATGACTATTAATTTTGACAGTGCGCTTGGCATTCACCCACAGGTTCTGGCCTTACGGGAGAAACGCGGTGAAATGCTTGCTGCTAATATGGCAAATGCCGACACCCCTGGCTATAAGGCACGTGACTTGGACTTTAAATCGGTCTTGAAGCAAAACATGCAGCTTGCCCAGCCGATGGAACGCACGCAAGCCAATCATTTCGCAACCCAGCGTTCCTTTGAGGCACATACGATGTACCGCAACCCTACCCAGGCTTCATTGGATGGCAACACGGTCGAAGCGAATGTTGAACAGGCCAAATATGCTGAAAACGCGGTGGAATACCAAGCCAGCTTGCAATTTATAGGCAGTAAATTTTCTGGGCTAATGATGGCTCTGCGGGGGCAATAATTATGTCTTCTCTCAAAATATTTGATATCGCTGGCAGCGGCATGAATGCCCAGTCGTTAAGGCTTAACTTGGTGGCAAGTAATATCTCCAATGCCAATAGCGTTAGCAGCAGCGCCGGTGGGGTTTACAAATCCCGGCAACCCGTGTTTTCGGCTGACTTAGAAGGTGCGATGAATAAACAGGATTCAGCCAGCAAGGTAAAAGTCTTGGGTGTCGTCGAGAACCAAGCACCGCCCGTCATGGAGTATGCGCCAAATCACCCTATGGCTGATAAGGCTGGCTATATCTATAAGTCGAATGTGAACACTGTTGAAGAGATGGCCAATATGATGTCGGCATCTCGCTCTTACCAAAACAATGTAGAAGTATTAAATACGGCTAAGCAATTGATTCTTCAAACTTTAAAAATGGGACAATAAAAATGAGTACTGTAAATGCATTGAGCGGATTGACTGCAGCGGCCAATGGCACGACTGCAACATCCAAGAAAAAGTCGCTAGGCCAGGACGAGTTTTTAAAATTGATGACCACCCAGATGACCCATCAAGACCCAACCAAGCCGATGGACAACGCCCAATTCCTTTCACAAATGGCACAATTTGGGACGGTTTCTGGCATTCAAGACTTACAACAATCGTTCAAAGATTTTTCTGCGTCAATCAGCTCAGACCAAGCATTGCAAGCCGCCGGCTTGGTTGGCCGCTCTGTGTCCGTATCGACTGATCAAGGCGTCTTAACGGCAGGTGGCGAGGTTAAAGGCACTGTTGACCTTCCAGCCAGTTCATCCAATGTGAATTTAAAAATATTGGATTCGGTGACGGGTGACGTAATCAAAACCCAAAGCTTGGGCGAACACTCAGCGGGGCCGATGGCGTTTTCCTGGAACGGCACAAATGACAACGGCAACTTTGCCAGCCCTGGTGTTTATAAGGTTCAGTTGGAAACCAATGTAGATGGTGTCAACACTGTATTGAAACCAGACATCCAGTCGCGTGTTGAGAGCGTCTCAATGGGTAGCGGAAACAAGGGCGTACAAGTGAATTTATCCGGCTTAGGCGCGGTTAACTTTAATCAAATTAAACAAATTTTATAAATCAGGAGATACAAAATGGGTTTTTCAACAGCATTAAGCGGATTAAATGCAGCATCCAACAATTTAACCGTAATTGGCAATAACATTGCCAATGCGAATACGACCGGCTTTAAGGAATCGCGCTCTGAATTTGTCGATGCTTATGCCGACAGCGTGGCAGGGATGAGCAAAATCCAACCAGGAACTGGTGTTAGACTGGCACAAGTTGCCCAGCAATTTAACCAAGGCAATGTCGAATTAACAGGAAATACCCTGGATTTGGCAATCAATGGTGAAGGTTTTTTCACCTTGGCCGCCAGCCCAACGGAAACCAACTCGCACCTCTTTACCCGTGCCGGGGCGTTTCATGTCAATAAAGAAGGTATTATAACCAACTCCCAAGGCCAGGCATTATTGGCTTATAAGCCAAATGGCGCAACAGCGGCTGCGGGATTTAGCACTGGTGGCTTGACGACCGTCTCGCTGAATACTGGCGCAGGTAAACCCGTTCCCACCACAAAAGTTGACCTGGACATTAACCTGGATGCATCAAGCCCGGCCATTACCGCGCCCTTTGATCCTTTAGATTCAACCACCTATACTAGGGAAACATCGATAAGCATCTACGACTCATTGGGCATATCCCATAAGCTGACGACATATTTTGTGGCTAATGCAGCAACACCGCCGACAAGGGACTGGACTGCACATCATTATATAACCGACGACCCGTTGGCGCCTGTTTCAGTAGATGCGTCACCTGCGGGGGCAACATTAACCTTCGATTCGACTGGCAAGCTGACAGCGCCTGCCAATGGCCAAGTGGCATTAGCCCCTTTTGTAACCGGATCGTCGGCTGCCAATATTGCTGCAAGCGTGGACTACAGTGGCTCCTCGCAATTATCGACGGCTTTCAGTGTTGATGCCATAAAACAAGATGGCTTGCCGGCAGGCACATTGACCGATGTATCCATAGATAAAGAGGGTGTCATTTTTGCTAATTTCAGTAACGGCAATTCAACACCTTTAGGCAAAGTGGCCATGACCCGGTTTACCAACCCACAAGGATTGACAAAATTAGGTGACGGGGCTTGGGGTGAAAGTGCCGCATCAGGGACACCTATTATAGGGAATGCAGGGGAAGGCAACTTCGGTACCCTGCAATCAGGTGCACTTGAGCAATCCAATGTTGATATATCCAAACAATTGGTCAACCTTATCCTTGCCCAACAAACGTATCAAGCGAACTCGCAGACTATCCAGACTGAAAAAAGCGCCATTGATACCATCATGAATATGCGTTAAACCTTATTAAGGTAGGAGAGCCGTCATGGACAAAAGCCTATATATTGCAATGAGTGGTGCCAAACAGACCCTCATGGCGCAAACCGCAAACGCCAATAATTTGGCGAACGCCCAGACATCTGGATTCAAATCGGATCTGGAACAGTTCCGCAGTATGCCGGTTTATGGCCCAGGCTTTCCTACCCGTGTTTATGCGATGGCAGAACGGCCAGGCACGGATATGTCACCCGGTGCCGTGCAACAAACTGGCCGTGACCTCGATGTGGCCATTGATGGTGAAGGGTGGATGGCTGTACAAGGTGCGGACGGCAAAGAGGCTTATACACGGGCCGGCGACCTTCGCATTACACCTGAAGGCTTACTCCAAACCGGCGCCGGACTACAGGTAATGGGTCAAGACGGGCCAATTTCTGTTCCGCCTTCGCAAAAACTGGAGATAGGCAAGGACGGCACCATCAGTGTCGTCCCCATGGGTGCTACTGCAACAAACATGGCAGTTATAGACCGGATTAAATTGGTAAAACCCGACCTGGCCAATATGGAAAAATCCAGTGATGGCTTAATGCATGTTAAAGATGGCAAGCCAGTGCCAGCCAGCACTGATGTCACCCTGATACAAGGCGCTGTAGAAGGCAGCAATGTCAATGCGATCAGCGCCATGGTGGATATGATTGAACTCTCCAAAAACTTCGAGTTACAAACCAAAGTAATGAAAAGTGCCGATGAAAACGCCAGTGCAAGCGCGAGGTTAATGCAGTTGGCATAAATAATGCTTGAGTGTATGTAATAGTTATCGAAAGACAACTTTTTGACACTCAGGAGATTATCATGACAGAACGCGCATTATGGGTAGCCAAATCTGGCCTCGATGCTCAACAAACACGGATGGCCGTTATTTCCAATAACTTGGCCAACGTAAACACCACCGGATTCAAAAAATCCAGGGCTATCTTTGAAGACCTGGTTTATCAGAATATCAGACAAGTTGGCGCACAAACCAGCCAAAACACCCAATTGCCTTCTGGACTCCAGCTAGGTACCGGTGTCAGGACAGTCGCCACTGAAAAGCTGCATACCCAAGGCAATATCCAACAAACCGAAAACTCATTGGATGTCGCTGTCAATGGCCGTGGCTTCTTGCAAATCCTTATGCCCAACGGCGATGTCAACTATACCCGGGATGGCTCATTAAAATTGGACTCAACTGGTCAGTTGGTCACTTCCAGCGGCTTGCCTTTAGAACCTGCGATTTCAATACCTAATGATGCCCTTAGCATCACCATAGGCCGGGATGGTACCGTTTCCGTATTACAACCAGGTAACGCCACACCCACCCAGGTTGGGCAAATCCAGACAGCTGACTTTGTTAACCCAACAGGTTTGGAACCCGTCGGGGAAAACCTGTACCGGGAATCGGTCGCCAGTGGTGCACCCGTCTTAGGAACACCTGGCGAACAAGAATACGGCCCGTTACTGCAAGGCTCTTTGGAAACCTCCAACGTCAATGTCGTTGAAGAATTGGTCAACATGATCGAAACCCAACGGGCTTATGAGATGAACTCCAAGGCAATTTCAACGACAGACCAGATGCTGTCCTTTGTAACACAACAATTATAGTGAGGTGATGGCATGATGACTCGAAAACTCGGTTTAATAGGATTGGTTTTATTGCTTTTGGAAGCATGTACACCGATACCGCCCAAAGATCCAGCCTTTGCGCCCGTTGCGCCAACAGACTTAAGGCCTCCCGTCCAAAGCAGCGGTGCGATCTACCAATCTGGTTACGATATGCGCCTGTTTGAAGACAATAAGGCCATGCGGGTTGGCGACATTTTGACGATTAAACTCAAAGAGTCTACCCAGGCCAAAAAAGCAGACGACCTTAACACCAAGAAGGACAACAATATCGCTGTGTCAGCACCTAGCATAGCGGGATTTGCGTTATCCGCCTTGACCGGCAACGATGCAAAAACCGAATTGGCAGCCAAAAGATCCTTTTCAGGCCAAGGCAAGGCAGATCAAAGCAATAGTTTGGATGGCAATATCTCTGTCACCGTCGTTGATGTCTTGCCAAACGGAAATTTAAGGGTGCGCGGCGAAAAACGGGTGACCCTGAACCAAGGCGATGAATACATTAGGTTAGCAGGCATTGTCAGGCCAGTAGATATAGATCCAGACAACACTTTAACCTCAGACAAGGTTGCTGATGCCACCATTATGTACACGGGTGAAGGTGCAATGGCTGATGCCAGCAAGATGGGATGGCTATCCAGGGCGATTTTTAGCCCTTGGTTCCCATTTTAATAGAGGATTTAGACATGAATGCGACTAAAAAAAGCTTATTTTCAATACTTGTACTGGCGACAGTCTGTGGCAGCCCCGTATACGGCGAACGTATCAAAGACATCGCGTCTATCGCAGGTATCCGCACCAATCAATTGGTTGGCTACGGCTTGGTGGTTGGCTTGGATAAATCAGGTGATAAAACTAAATTCACTGGACAAGCCTTACGCAGCATGCTCGGACGATTTGGCTTGACCTTGCCGCCCGGCGTTGACCCTAAATCAAAGAATATCGCTGCTGTTTCTATCCAGGCTGATCTTCCGCCCTTTGCTAAACCGGGTCAAACGATTGACATTACCGTTTCATCGATTGGTGATGCGAAAAGCTTACGCGGTGGCACCTTATTGATGAGCCCATTAAAAGGTGCTGATGGGCAAGTGTACGCTATCGCCCAAGGCAATCTGGTTGTCAGCGGCTTAAGTGCTTCCGGTCAAGATGGCTCCAGCATTACCGTCAATAACCCCAGCGTTGGTCGTATACCTAATGGCGCAACTGTAGAACGCACAGTCAGCACCCCTTTCTCTGAAGGCAGTGTGTTGGTTTTCAATCTGCATACGCCTGATTTTACCACCGCCAATCGCATGGCTGAATCCATTAACAATGTATTAGGGGCAAGTACTGCAAAAGCGCTCGACGCCACCTCTGTTCAAGTCACAGGGCCTGTAGATAGCGGACAAAAAGTAACCTTCGCCTCAATGGTCGAAAATATTGCCGTTGCTCTTGATGATGCACCCGCACGCATTATAGTCAACTCACGTACAGGTACGGTTGTTATCAACAGCAAAGTGCGCGTCCAACCTGCGGCGGTATCACATGGCAGCTTAACAGTCACCATCGGTGAAAACCCACAGGTGAGCCAACCAGCACCGTTGTCGAATGGGCAAACAGTTGTTACACCAAAATCCAATGTCCAGGTTGAGCAAGAAAAGAACCACATGTTTGTCTTTAACCCTGGCGTTTCACTGGATCAAATTGTCCAGGCAGTCAATAACGTGGGTGCATCACCCAGCGATTTAGTGGCTATCCTTGAAGCGCTTAAATCAGCAGGCGCTTTACGTGCCGAGTTGATTATCATCTAAGTTCGAGGCCGTTATGTTAAACGTACAAAGTGCAGATGTTTATACCGATTTTAATGGCTTGGCTAATCTAAAAGCCCAAGCCAGGAAAAACTCGCCGGATGCCATTAAGCAAGTTGCAAAACAATTTGAATCCATTTTTGTTAGCAATGTGCTTAAAGGTATGCGGGATGCAAAATTGGCGGACAGCATAACCGATAACGACCAAAGCAAGTTTTACAAAGAAATGTATGACCAACAGCTTGCCGTGCATTTGTCCGGCAAGCCTGGGATTGGCTTAGCAGACATCATTGCCAAACAATTGAGCCATGAAGATAAGCAAGACAACAAAAAAATGGGTGTTGAAGATTACCTCAACCGGTCATCCAGTTCCAATAAGGCCGTATCACAAACCCCACATGCTGCCGGAAAAGGAGTGGGCGGGGAAAATGACGACTGGAATAGAACGGGCAACAAGGAAATCTTCAAAGCTTATATTCGTGATAACGATAAAACTAAAGAGCTATCTGAAATTAAATTCAAGGATGGTTTTTCCAGGCCGATACAGTCAGCAGGTGATTTCGTCCAAAAATTATACCCTTACGCTGAAAAAGCAGCGAAAGAACTCGGTGTAGAGCCTAAAGTTCTATTGGCACAAGCCGCCTTGGAAACAGGTTGGGGACGTTCTGTCATTAAAAACAGCGACGGCAGCAGCAGCTTCAACTTGTTTAACATTAAGGCGGGTAAATCTTGGGAAGGCCAGCAAAATAAGGTGTCTACGCTGGAATACGAAAACGGCGTGATGAAAAAAGAGCGGGCTGGATTTAGATCTTACGGTTCATATCAAGAAAGTTTCCATGACTATGTGAACTTTATAAAAAGTAATCCACGTTATGGTGATGCCTTAAAGCATGCTGACAATAGC